>NZ_JADBGG010000003.1:0-117736 GCF_014873765.1 Desulfomicrobium macestii
GGCGACTCATAAACACGTAATCAGACGAGGTCGTCCGAGCGAAAATCTCTCACTTTTGCTGGATCTATTAGGGTGCCGATCGGTGGCTCCATTAGGGTGCTGATCAACAACTAGGGTACACATAATCTGGGTTTTTGTAATTTGAATCACAGACAGAACAAATATACCCCCGATCAGAAGCTGTCATCGGGACAAGATTCCCATCTTTCTTCCAGCATTTTGTACAATACGCAAGCCTGCTTACATCTTCTCGCATAAAAAATACGCCAATCTTACTGTCAAAATCAAGCCGATCATCTGTTTCCTTGCGCTTGCGCAGTTCGGCAAGCTCTGTCCGCAGGTCAACTATTTCATGCTTAGCATCCAAAACAGTTTGACGAAGATCTAATATCTTCTCAAGCAAATCACAAAGCTCTGAATTTTGTTTGATCTCCTGTACTTTCTTAAATGCTGCATGGGTGTCTTTTAGAACCTGCCCTCCGGCTGCCAACAATGCGAGATCAATCACTTCGCAATCCTCCAGTGCTGAATTTTTATAGGAAACCTTACAAGCATATCACAACAAATCAAGACCGATTTCGGGGTAAAAACCTGAAAGCCCATATATACGATATATCAATACCAAGTTCCCCCATACCTTCAGTCCGCTTCAGATTCTTGGAGAAATCGTCAGCGCCATAATCATCATCCAGCCCTTGCTTCAATAGATAGGCCGTCACCATCCTGGCCACCCTGCTACACCAGCAACCCCTTGACACCAGCAACCCCTTGACACCTGCCTTACCCTCTATTACAAAACCTCCTAACGAACGTAAGCGGGATTTGTAATCAGGAGTAAAGGACATGGCTGAAGGGAAGTTCATCTCATATCTGCGGGTATCCACCGCTAAGCAGGGGCTGTCAGGACTTGGCCTTGAGGCGCAGAGGAAGGCTGTCACCGACTACCTGAACGGCGGGAACTGGACCCTGTTGACTGAATACGTGGAGGTTGAGAGCGGGAAGAAGAACGACAGACCAGAACTGACCAAGGCCCTAGCCCATTGCCACCTCACAGGGGCCACGCTTGTCATTGCCAAGCTGGACCGCCTGTCACGCAATGCCCGTTTCTTGTTAGGCCTTCAGGAAGCTGGGGTTCACTTCATCGCCACCGACATGCCGACAGCAAACGAGCTTACAGTGGGCATCATGGCCCTTGTGGCACAGGAGGAACGGAAGGCCATCTCTGCCAGGACCAAGGCCGCTCTTGCTGCCGCCAAGGAGCGAGGGGTAAAGCTCGGATGCCCCAAGGGAGCCGCTCACCTCCGGCAGTACGGGAACGAGCTTGGTGTAGAAGCAGTGAAGCGTAATGCCGATGAGCGAGCCGGGAAGTTGGTTGATGTGGTCAGAGAGATTCAGGAAGCCCAAGGCATCACCAGCTTGAAAGGTATAGCTGATAAACTGAACAAGATGGGAGTGACCACGCCCAGGGGCGGGGCTTGGCATGCGTCTAGTGTGAAGAACCTACTGGCAAGGCTTGAATCGAGGTAGGCGGATGGCCTGTCCTTGTTTATGTTTCACAAATTATGTTTCACAAACAAACAGTAATCATCTGTTTTATTTTTTTCCGCTTGAGCCCCAAGGACCATCCAACGACCTAGACTGAACCAAGGGCCTCCCTCCTGGCCAAGTCAGGTTACTGGCCTAACAGGATCACCGGGCGGTTATCGTTTCACAGACCACAATAGGGGCATCGGACAAACGCCCCGGCCTTTCCTTCACCGCAGAACAAACAGACAGCCCGTGTCATGATGGCTTGCCCTCCTTGGTCTCTCCTTCTTCTCTCTCTCACATACCACGGGAGGGAGCAACGGGAAGAGAGGGCCTTGGCGTGTGCTGGCTGGGCGTAAGAAAAGCCACGGGGCATTCACGCCTTAACATGAGCATGTTGTGCGAGCCTGCACAGGCGATCTCTATGGCCCGCTTGGCCCGCTCCTGGCCCTTGACCTCCGAGAAGTCCCGCCGGAACTGTTCCTGCTCGCCCCACAGCCCCGCAACGTCGCAGACCAAAGGAGCGGTATCCTCTTCGCCGAGCACGAAACGCACAACCTGAGCCAGGCTTCTGCACCCGTACACCGGCAAACCCTGCACCACGGCGGCCTCCCTGCCGTTGGCCTCGGGCACGATCATGCCCCGGGCACCGGCTTCGCGGGCCCGGAGTGCCAGGGGCAAGGCACCCGGCACGGGTTTGAGTTCCCCGGAAAGTGAAAGCTCTCCGGCCAGATAAAGGCCGGAGAGCTTTTCTCCGGGGATGACTTCGGCCCCGGCCAAAAGGCCAAGGGCCAGGGGGAGGTCGTAGCCCGAGCCCTCCTTGCGGATGTCGGCAGGGGCGATGTTCACCGTGATGCGGCTGGGCGGCAGCTTGAAGCCCGAATTCTTGAGCGCCGAAAAAACGCGCTCCTTGGCCTCGCGCACCGCGCCTTCGGCCAGCCCAACCATGATGAAGGCGGGCATGCCCGAACGCGCCAGGTCCACCTCTAGCTCGATGGAGAATCCGTCGATTCCCAGCAAGGCGGCGGTGGAGACCTTGGCGATCATGCCTATTCCACCAGCTGCCCGATGCGTTCCCAGCGGATGTCGGTCAGGCTGGCCCAGGACCAGTACAGGATGAGCGCCTTGCCTTCGATGGTGTTGCGCTCGACAAAACCCCAGAATCGCGAATCGTAGGATTCGTCGCGGTTGTCGCCCATGACGAAGTATTTGTTCTCGGGCACCATGACCGGTCCGAAATTGTCCCGCCGGGGCACGGACGTCGAGGTGTCGACATGCTGGATGTAGGGCTCCTGAAGTTCCACGCCGTTGCGAAAGACCTTCTTTTCCCGGACCTCGATGACGTCACCCGGCAGGCCTATGACCCGCTTGATGAAGTCCTTGGAAGGATCCTCGGGAAACTCAAACACGATGATGTCCCCGTGCTCGGGACCTTCGCGCTCGATGATCATGGTGTTGGTGAAGGGAATCTTCACGCCGTATGCGAACTTGGTGACCAGCAGATGGTCGCCGATCTGCAAGGTCTGGAGCATGGATCCGGACGGAATCTTGAACGCCTGGACCACGAAAGAACGAATGAAAAACGCCAGGATGAGCGCCACGATAAGGGCTTCGGCGTATTCCTTGAGCATTGTCTGCCAACGAGGGTTCATGTGTTTACCTGCCTGATACGTAATCTGCCAATGCAGTTGTTATCGAAAGTAAGAGTCTATTCGTCCGACTGGAGGGCAGCCAGGAATGCTTCCTGCGGAATCTCCACGCTGCCCATGCGCTTCATGCGCTTTTTGCCTTCTTTCTGCTTTTCCAGGAGCTTGCGCTTTCTGGTAATGTCACCGCCGTAACATTTGGCCGTGACGTTCTTGCGCATGGGCGAAACCCGCTCACGCGCGATGATCTTGCTGCCCACGGCCGCCTGGATGATGATCTCGAACAGCTGGCGGTGGATGACCCGCTTGAGCTTCAGCGCCAGGGCGCGGCCCCGGTACGCCGCGTTGGAGCGGTGCACGATGACGGCCATGGCGTCCACGGGTTCGCTGTTGATGAGCACATCCAGCTTGACCAGATCGGCCACCCGGTAGTCAATGACCTCGTAGTCCAGGGAGGCGAAGCCCTTGGTCACCGACTTGAGGCGGTCGAAGAAGTCATAGACGATCTCCGAGAAGGGCAGCTCGTAGCTGATGACCACGCGGGTGGACGTCATGTAGCGCATGTCCTTCTGGATGCCGCGCTTCTCCTCGCAAAGGCCCAGCACGTTGCCGACATAATCGTTCGGGACGTGAATCTCCATGCGGACAAAGGGTTCGGCAATGGACTGGATCTTCTCCTGCGGCGGCAGGTTGCTCGGATTGTCGATGTCAAAGGTCACGCCGTCAATACGGGTCACTCGGTAGATGACCGAAGGAGCCGTGGCGATGAGCTTGGCCTGAAACTCGCGCTCAAGCCGTTCCTGGATGACCTCCATGTGCAGAAGCCCCAGAAACCCGCAACGGAACCCGAAACCGAGCGCCTGCGAGGTCTCGGGCTCGTAGTACAGGGCGGCGTCGTTGAGTTGCAGCTTCTCCAGCGCGGACTTCAGGGTGTCGTATTCCGCCGGCTCCACAGGATAGAGACCACAGAAAACCATGGGCTTGATGGTCTTGAATCCGGGGAAAGGGGAGGCTGTGGGATTGTCGGGGTCGGTGATGGTATCGCCGACCTGGGCATCTTTAAGCTCCTTGATGGCTCCGCACATGAAGCCGACCTCGCCCGCCGCGAGCTGTTTTATGTCCGTGGGCTCCGGCGAAAAAACGCCGAGCTTGGTGACCTCGAACTTCTTGCCCGTGGCGCACATCTGCACGCGCTGCCCGGTCTTGATCCGCCCTTCCAGAATCCTGAAAAGCACGACCACGCCCTGATACGAATCGTACCAGGAGTCGAAGATCAGGGCCTTGAGCGGCGCGTCAGTGTCGCCTTTCGGCGGTGGTACCCGTTCGACAAGACGTTCGAGCAGGTCTTCCACGCCAAGCCCGGACTTGGCCGAAACCTTGATGATGTCGGTGCAATCGATGCCGATGACTTCCTCGATCTCCTCAGCCACCCGTTCGGGTTCGGCGCTGGGCAGATCGATCTTGTTCAGGACCGGCAGCACTTCGAGGTCATTGTCCAGGGCCATGTAGACGTTGGCCAGGGTCTGGGCTTCCACGCCCTGGGTGGCGTCGACAACCAGCAGCGCCCCGTCGCACGCGGCCAGACTGCGCGAAACCTCATAGGAAAAGTCGACATGACCGGGCGTGTCGATGAGATTGAGGATATAGTTGCGGCCATCTTTCGCCTTGTACGGAATGCGTACGCTCTGGGCCTTGATGGTGATGCCGCGCTCCTGTTCCAGCTCCATGCGATCCAGATACTGATCCTTTTTCTGGCGATCGGAGATAAGCCCCGTCTTTTCCATAATCCGGTCGGCCAGGGTGGACTTTCCGTGATCTATGTGGGCTATAATACTGAAATTTCTGATATTTTCTTGTGTAGCCATATGTCCTGTGTTGGGAGAGAGACTTGCGTTCGTTACGGGTAAAACGTTTATTGATATTTGATTTTCTTTGGGATGTCCATTGAACGCAAGGAGGGACAAAATTCGGCGGAAAGAAACAAAAAGTAATAGATTCAATTGCTTAAAATATGGAGACACAAGCAAAAACAAGCCCGCTCCAAGGCCGGCATCGAAAGCGGGAACAGCGCTTGAGAACTTTTGAAATCAAGGATATATGATCGTTTTCCCACTACCTGCGACCAGGCTGGCGCCATGTCCAAACTCAAAGCGTTGCTTCTTCACCCGGATCCCGAAGTCAGGTCTCAATTGCGAGACATGCTCTCTCCTGTCAAGGAGATTGCCGTGCTCGGGGAGGCCGTGTCCTCGTTCGAGGCCCTGGAGATGCTGGCTTTCATTCCCTACGATGTCTTTTTCATGGGCACCGATCTCCCGCATGGAGTCAGCGGCATGGAACTGGCCGCGCATCTGGCCCAGGGCGACGACCCGCCCGCGCTCATTTTTCTGGCCACGGAAGAGGATCAGGCCTTCACCGCCTTCGAACTCGGTGCCGCCGACTACCTGCTCTGGCCCGCCAACGCGAACCGCTTCGCGCGCTCCATCGAGCGCCTGCGCCCGCTGCTTCCGCGCAAGAAGGCATCGCCGCCGACCCAGCCCCTGCAGGCCCGTCAGCACATAAGTGAAGAGACCGTGCAATTGTCCATGGGCGACGACGAGGAAGAGGTCTTCGTCAACGCCCTGCGCCAGGCGTGGGACATGAGCCGGGAGCGCTCTCCGGAGATCGAGAAGCTGCCTGTCAATCAGGAAGGTCGCCACATCCTCATTCCCTACACGCAGATCGTGTATGTGGAAGCCTACGAGGACTACAGCTTCGTGCACACGGCCCAGGACCGCTTCCTGACATCTTACCGTCTCAAGAACCTGGAAGCGCGCCTGCGGCCACATCGCTTCTGCAGGGTGCACCGCAAGTATCTGGTCAATCTGGACATGGTCACGGAGATCGCATCCATGCCAGGCGGCAATTTCATGCTGCGCACGGCCGGGCGCAAGAAGATCGAGCTTCCGGTCAGCAGGCGGCGCATCGGTGAACTGAAGAAAATTTTGCAGCTCTAGCGGCGCTTACCTGCCCCAAAAGGCCACTAGCCGAGAATGGGCTTTCCCCGAATACTAAAACGAGTACACAATATGGAACGACGCACCGGCATGAAACGCGGCCTGCCGCGCAAGGAGAACGCCATGAAAGAAACCGACATGGCCTATGGCGAAGAACTCGTCTTCCGCCCCCTGCCCCAACTGGTCATCGAGGCCAATGTCAATCCGCAGGAATTTGCCACGGCCCAGGCATCGGCCAAGGCCGACAACCTGGGGTATTGGGAAGACGCGGCCCAGGAGCTGGACTGGTTCAACAAGTGGGATGTGGTTATGGATGACTCCGAGGCCCCTCGCTACCAGTGGTTCAAGGGCGCCCAGTGCAACATCGTGTACAACGCCCTCGACCGGCACATCGCCACGGCCAACAAGAACAAGCTGGCCCTGATCTGGGAAGGCGAGGCCGGGGACACAAAAAAATACACCTATTATGAACTCTACCGCGAGGTGAACAAGCTGGCCAACGCCATGCGTTCACTGGGCCTTGGCAAGGGCGATCGGGTGGTGCTCTACATGCCGCTCATCCCCCAGACCATGATGGCCATGCTCGCCTGCGCCAAGATCGGGGCCGTGCATTGCGCGGTCTTCGCCGGCTTTTCGGCCAAGGCCCTGCGCCAGCGCATCACCGAGGTCGAGGCCAAGCTGGTCGTCACGGCCGACGGGTTCTACCGCAACGGGCGCATCGTCAACCTCAAAGCCACCGTGGACGAGGCGCTGGTGGGCGGGTGCGACTGCGTGGAGACCGTGGTCGTGGTCAACCGCGCCAAGCTGGACGTGGACATGGGCGAGGCCCGCGACATCTGGTACGACGCCCTGGTCCGCCAGGAGCGCTCCGACGCGGCCACGGAGATCATGAACTCCGATGATCCGCTCTTCATCCTGCACACCTCCGGGACCACGGGTGAGCCCAAGGGCATCGTGCACGGCCACGCCGGATACATGGTCGGACTGCACCGCTCGCTGGACTGGGTCTTCGACATCAAGCCCACGGACATCTTCTGGTGCACCGGCGACATGGGCTGGATCACCGGCCACAGCTACGTGGTCTATGGCCCGCTCATCGCCGGGACGACCACGGTCATGTACGAAGGGCACCCCCTCTATCCCCAGGCCGACCGCATGTGGGACATCGTGGCCCGTTACGGCGTGACCATCCTGTACACCGCGCCCACGGTCATCCGCATGCTCATGCGCTACGGCAACCAGTATCCGCGCATGCACGACCTCTCGACCCTGCGCCTCCTGGCCAGCGTGGGCGAACCCATTTCACCCGACACGTGGCTCTGGTTCTACAAATTCATCGGCCACTCCCAATGCCCCATCCTCGACACCTGGTGGCAGACCGAAACCGGCGGATGCATGATCAGCCCCTTTCCGGTCTCGGTCCTGAAACCGGGCTCCGTGCACCGCCCCATGCCCGGCATAGAGGTGGACATCGTCGATGAGGACGGCAATCCCGTGGAAGCCGGAGTCGCGGGCAATCTCATCGTGACCAAACCCTGGCCGTCCATGCTGCTTGATATTTTCGGCAAGCCCGAACTCCGCGACGCGACCTACTGGCCCCTGGGTCCCGGCAAATACTGGGCGGGCGATATCGCCACCCGCGACGAAGACGGCCTGATCTGGATCCACGGCCGCTCCGACGACGTCATGAACATAGCCGGGCACCGCATCGGCAACGTCGAACTCGAAAACGCCTTCCTGACCCACAAGGCCGTGGCCGATGCGGCCGTGATCGGCATCCCGGACAAGATCAAGGGGGAGGTGGCCAAGGCCTACATCGTGCTGCAGGCGGAATTCGCGGCCCTGGACGACCGCAACGAGATCATCCGCATGCTCAAGACCCATATCCGCAAGGAAGTGGGTCCCGTGGCCGTGATCCGGTCCATGGAATTCGTGGAGACCCTGCCCCGGACCAGCAGCGGCAAGATCGTGCGCCGGGTCTTGAAGGCCAGGGAGGCCGGGGTTCAGGTAGATCTGGCGGCAGTCGTGGAAGACTAGGCCGCACAGAAGGTCATGGTCGAAGCGCTCATTCCAAAGCACGGCGGGTAGCGAAGCCTCAAAAGTTTTCAGGTAGCGCTACTGGCCTACGACGTGACAGTGCTATTCTGTGAAAAATTCGTGGCCAAACGCAGCCGCACCCACGACCAGATGGTCCAGGCCGCACGCTCCGGCGTCCAGAACATCGCCGAAGGCAGCCAGGCATCGGGCACGTCGAAAAAGATGGAGCTCAAGCTCACCAACGTGGCCCGTGCCAGCCTGGAAGAGTTGCGCCTGGACTATGAAGATTTCCTGCGCCAGCGCGGTTTGCCACTGCTGGAACCTGAGCATCCGGCGCTGAAGCGATTCAAAGAGAAGCGCTGCGCGAAGCTGGATGATGTTCGGCGGTGGGTGAAAGAAGAAACAGAAAGACAGAAAGCGGTGGGCGAACACGGACTTTCAAGGCTCCCCACGGACAAAGCACAAAACATCCAGTCAGGTCCGGGGTCCGTGCCCGTCCGTGTCAGTCAGTGCCAGTCCACCACACCCTTCAGCCCTCTTTCCCCCGAAACCCTGGCCGCCAACGCCGCCCTTTCCCTCCTGAACCTGGCCTGCCATCTCCTGGATCGACAGCTTGCTGCCCAGGCTAAGGCCTTTATTCAAGAGGGCGGCTTCACCGAGCGGTTGCACCGCGTCCGATCACGGCAGCGCAGTTCCAAATAACAAACCTACCCCAACCCGCCCCTTAGCAGATCGGCATAAAGCCGAGCCTGAATATATTGGGCCAAGGCGGACACCGCGCGGTCGCAGACCGGGAAAACAGGCACGCCCTCGGCCATGAGCACGTCTCGCAAGGGATCATAAAGGCGGCCGCCGTCGATGACGCCGATAATCGGCTTGTCGCTCTGCCGGACCACTTCCGGCAGCAAGCGTGCAATGCTGCCTTCGGCGTGCAGGTCAAAAGCCGCGACATCGGTATCGGCCAGCGTGTGCATGGCCGGGGAAAGCGGGTCCAGACCCAGAACCACGGCGTCCACACCAGTATCGGCGGCCAGGATGGCGGCAATGCGGGCGTGGGCGTCATCGTCGGCGGCGGGGTTGATGTCCAGCGGGTTGACGATGCTGACCAGTGCGTCCAGCCGCTTCTCCCGCAACACCCCGGCGATCTCCTCCACGCTTTCCGGGGCGAATGGCGCAAGCTGCATGGAATAATCGTCGCTCTGGATGGAATCTGCCATGCCCACCGCCTCGAATCCCGCGCCGCTCACGGCCGCCAGCCGATTGCCCCGGATCTTCTTGCCGTTCAGGGTTTCAGCCAGCAGAAAAAGATCCTGAAACTGGTTGAAATTCTGGGCCACGATGGCTCCGGCCTGACGCACGCAGCTCTCGCAGACCATGAAGTCCCCGGCCAGTGAAGCGGTGTGCCCGCTGGTGGCGGACTTGCCTTCGGGTGTACGGCCCGCCTTGTAGAAGACCACCTCCTTGCCTGCCATGACCGCCTCACGCACGGCCCGGCAAAAAGCCAGTCCGTCAAGATCGCTGAAGCCTTCGGCATAGACCGCGATGACATCCACCTGATCCGAATCCTTGAAATAGCTGACCATGTCGCCAAGGGTCAGATCGGTCTGGTTCCCCATTGAAATCATGTAGGCTGGCACCAGTTCCGGGCACTGACTGCTGCGGTGCAGCATGAAGGCTCCGCTCTGACTGACCAGGGCCGCGCGGCGGTAGGGCTTGCCCCGGTCGCGGGGCAGCTTCTCCTCGGGGATGAACCAGGTGTCGTAGCGCCCGGGGCGGGAGACCACGCCCATGCAGTTGGCTCCGAGGAAAATCGGCCCGCCGTCGCCTTCCCCGTGGGCCTGATTGATCCGCGCCACCACCTGCGCGGCCCGCTCGCGGCTGTCCTCGGTCTCACCCATGCCGCCGGGAATGAGCATGACCGCGTGGGCCGCGTCCCTGCTGATGATTTCCTCCACCAGATCAGGCACCTGAGCCGCGCCGACGGCCACGACCAAAAGATCGAGCTTGTGCGGCAGCGCGGCCAGATCAGGCACGCACCGCACCCCGCTCTGATCCGGGACACCTTCGCGCAGGATGGTCACGTTTTCCGGGGCAAAGCCCTGGGCCAGGATGTTTTCCACAATGATGCGCCCGAAATTTCTGCGCGAAGACGAAACCCCGACAATGCCGATACGCTCCGGGTGTAGCAGCTTGTGGATTTTGCCCACCGGCCGACATGCGGGTTGCGACTCGGGCAGGGAAAAACGACACATGCCGTCCAAGGGTACCATCAGATAATCGGTGAAGGCGAAGGGATTGACCTCCAGTTCCTCGATGATGAAGGGCGCGTCCGGATTGTCCGGCGAATAAAAATTGGCCATGGCCACGAAACTTTCAAAGCACTCGATGAGCTGCTCGTCAGTGACGATGCGGCGCTGTCCCCGGGTCAGCCCGGCCAGTTTCTTGTAGGAGATGGTCTGGCGGAAAAGTTCGAAAAATGTCTGTCCATCGGTCATGGCCGTGGACGCCGCCACAATGGCCTGCCCCTTGCGAAAGCGTTGGGCGTAAAGCTCGGTGTCGGTCCCGCCGAGCCCGGCGCTTAAAACCATGCCGAACTCCCGCGTCCGCCGCAGGCCCACGATGAGCTCATGGCCAAAGGTGTCAGAGTCGGGAGGCATAAACTGCACCTGCAGCACACCCTTCAAATCCCGGCTGATGGCGGCAACCAGAGCCTGCCCGCCAAGTCCCCGGTAGGAGGGCGGCGCGGCGTCAGGATTGCGCCCGATCCAGGCTGCATAGTTCTCGGGCACCTCATAGAGCATGCGCCGCTGAGCCGACCGAACCCCCTGCGCCGTCTTACCCACAATCCGCACCCCGCCGACCTCGGTCTTGTGCACGATGGTCGGAGAAACGATCTTGAGCACCGCCTTCTCCCCGGGAATGGCCATCAACTCCTCATCCGAAACCCGCGCCCCACGGACAAGCAAATGGGCCCGAGGAGGAGTCTCGGCGCCGGATTTGGAGAGAAGGGAATAGACTTCGTATTCGTAAAGGAAGTTTCGGGATTCGGCGTGGGCGTGCTGAAACAGGGCCGTGATGGCCTTAAAGTCGATATAGTCGGGTGATTTCACGGGCGCTCCTTGGAGGGGATGATGCAGCGCATCATGCCCGGAGCAAGATTATCGATCAAGGGCGGACTTAAGATCTTTCAGAAGTAAAAAAAGATGATACGGGTCCGTCATGCTCGGCTCGAAATCCCAGGAAGCATACCATTCCCGGGCCTGTGCGTCCTTGGCATGCACAAGAACCGCCCTGATCCCCGCGATGTCCGCTGCCTGCAGCGTTCGCAGCAATGCATTTTTGAGAAGCGCCCGTCCCAGACCGTTACGCTGATACTCCACATCCACCGCCAGCCTGGCCAGAATCATGACCGGCACGGGGTGTCGGGCCAGCCCTTTGGCAACCCGGCACGGTGCATCCGCAGGTGATACGCTCCCAACGGCAAGGGAATAGAAGCCGGCCACGCGCCCCTTTGCAATGCTAACGTAGGTCTGGGCACAGCTGGCCTTCTGATTCATCAGCGCAAACCGCTGCAGAAACTGATTCAGCGCAGGCTGACCACAGTCGAACCCGTCGAGATCGTCACCGGCTTGGAGCTTGCGCACTGGTTCGAACATCAGTCAAGCACTCCGAATTCGGTAATGAGCCTGCGAAGTCGAGCCTTGGCTTGAACCGGTCTGTCGAGAGCCTGCTCGAAGGCTTCCCACTGAACCTCATCAAGCACGAAATGGCGGCGATCGGAAAGAGCCTGGTTTGCAGCATTGATACCTGCGTCCAACAAAAATTCGCTGACGCTCTTATGACTGGCGTGTGCGGCTTCCTGCAGCAGTTGCTTCACAGAAATACTGGCCCGCACATCGATCCTTTCGGTTTTGGACAATGTCGTGGTTGCCATAACCCCTCCTTAGTTCCTCTCTCTATAACGTCATGACAACGTCATGACAATACGTGACCGCAAAAAAGCCATAAGGGGTCAAGTCTTCTTTTGACTAAACTATCCCAAGCTGGCACTTTGCTCCCATGGCACGACCACTAAGAATCGATTTTAACGGCGCATGGCATCATGTCATGAACCGGGGACGGCAGCGGGAGAACATTTTCCGCGACGCCCAAGACTACAAGACATTTACCGACCTGCTCAAAAGCATATCGGAGATGTTCCGGATGAACGTCGCAGCTTATTGCCTGATGTCCAACCACTACCATATTCTGGTCCAGTCTTCCGAGGGCAACTTGGCGCGCGCCATGCGGCATCTCGGCGGCGTATACACGCAGTGGTTCAATCGGCGTTACGGTCTGGACGGGCAGCTTTTCAAAGGCAGATACAAGGCGATCTTGATCGGCGAAGACGAATATCTTCAAGGATTAATCCGGTACATCCACCACAATCCTTTGAAGGCCGGGTTGACCAAGTCACTGTCGGAATATCCCTGGAGCAGCCACGTTGGCTATCTCCGGCGTGGGGACGCATGGAAATGGCTGCATACCGAGACGCTGCTTTCGCAATTCTCCGACGATCCGGCCAAGGCGCGCGCCGAATATCGTCGCTTCATGGCCCGGGACGAAGACGAGGAGATCGAAAGGATTTTCTCCCTTAAGAAATTGCCCGCGATTCTAGGGAATTCGGACTTCGTCCAGACCATCAAAGACCGTTTTTTCGTAGCCAAGCTCAGCCCCGAAGTCCCGGAATCAAAGCAACTTGCGCCGGTCACAGTGGAGGCGATCAAAAAGGTCGTCTGCGAAGCCCATGGCGTCACCGAAAACGTCCTGGCCTCGTCAGTGCGAGGAGTCAATAACGATCCCCGTGACATCTCCATATATCTCTCCAGAATCCTCAAGGGAGACAGCCTGAAACAAATCGGGGAGCACTTCAAAATCGAGAAGTACAGCACCGTCGCCAGCGCCATCGCACGAGTGAAAAGGAAGGTTGATACAGATAAAAAAGAGGCTGAAAGAATTGAGAATATCATCAGGAGAATTAATAAAAGTCAAAAGAAGACTTGACCCCTTTTCTTCGGGATAGCCAAACGCGAGAAACCCTCGTCAATTGACGAGGGTTTAAAAAAAGACTTTGTCATGAAAATAATTTCGAACTAATTAATCGTACAATTTGCTCTTTGGTCTACAAGTGCAGGAGTAGCCGTAAATCCGCCATATTGCCCAGTACCTACTCGGCCGGCGACAAAGTCAATTTCGCCTGTATCTTCATCAATTGATACTTCTGTTGCGTTAAGGCCATTACCCGCAAGATCACTGCAATTAAACGCTTGTACAGCAGAATTATTTGCAAACTGTGCAGCCATCTCATTCATACAATTCCGCAAATCAGAGTTACAACCCTGTACAGCCGCATTTTTCTTATACTTCGTAAACTGCGGAATCGCGATCGCTGCCAAAATACCGATGATCGCCACAACGATCAAAAGTTCGACTAGGGTGAAGCCTTTTTCATTCTTTCTGAACCGGTTCATACAATCCTCCAATAAAGTTGGGTTGAGATATCCATGCTTGTAATGGGCTACTATCATTATCCGTGCCAAGGTGTCATTTCTTTTGTTTTGGGTTGGGCGGCGGTCTGGCGCAGAGTTAATCCTGCGGGGCGGGCCATGTTGGGTTTTGGCGGGAAACTCTTTTTTTTCATGATGTTGGGAAAGGCATGGATCCCCGCCTTCGCGGGGATGACCGAGGTGTGGCGGGAGGATTTTTTTTTGCGAAGGGATCTCTGTGTGCTTTCCTGGTCGCCGGAACAGGCAAACTGATGCGAATTCATGGTAGGGCTGACAAAATTTGTCAGTTCAAACCCATTTTTGGGCCCACGAGCGCCAATCCTTGACTTGCGCCCCAGATGACCTAAATCAGAAGGGCTGATTTCTGGCATCGGGCCGAGCAGGTCGAAGCACTTTTTTGAAGCTCTGGATACTTGCGAGGCTGTCGGAATTCATCCAAAAACAACCATAATGAGGAGGAACAATGAACTTCCAGACTGTTTCCCAGACCCGCACCGATGTGCAGGCAACGAACCTTTTCCTGCGCGGGGTCTACAATTGGATGAGCCTGGGCCTGGGGCTGACCGCTGTGGTCGCCTACGCCGTGGCCACCACGCCCGCCATCGCGCAAGTCATCTTTGCCAATCCCATAATTTTCTGGGGCCTGATCATCGCCCAGTTCGGCCTGGTGCTGGCCATATCCGGGGGCGTTCATCGCATGTCCGCCGGAACCGCCACGGGACTTTTTCTGCTGTACAGCGCCTTGACCGGCGCCACGCTGTCGTCCATCCTGCTGGTCTACACGGC
Source organism: Desulfomicrobium macestii (assembly GCF_014873765.1). Taxonomy (NCBI): domain Bacteria; kingdom Pseudomonadati; phylum Thermodesulfobacteriota; class Desulfovibrionia; order Desulfovibrionales; family Desulfomicrobiaceae; genus Desulfomicrobium; species Desulfomicrobium macestii. The sequence goes on from NZ_JADBGG010000003.1 coordinate 14,536, forward strand.
GGCCTCCATCTTCAAGGCCTTCATCGTCTGCACCGGCATGTTCGCGGCCATGAGCGTCTACGGCGCCACTACCAAGAAGGACCTGACCGGCTGGGGCAGCTTCTTATTCATGGGGCTCATCGGCATCATCATCGCCTCCATCGTGAACATCTTCATGGCCAGCTCCGCCCTTGATTTCGTCATCAGCGGCATTGGCGTGCTCATCTTCACCGGCCTGACCGCCTACGACACCCAGAAGCTTAAAGTCATGGGCGAGTCCGCGCCCATGGACGATACCGTGGCCGTCCGTCGCGGCACCATCCTCGGCGCGCTGACCCTTTACCTGGACTTTATCAATCTGTTTCTCTTTTTGCTGCGATTCTTCGGATCTTCCCGAAACTAATCCAGGGGCGGCTGCTAGCCGCCCTTTTCCTTTTTCGGCGCCCATACCATGACTCCTGACCGCATCTCTCGTCTGCAAAGCCAGTTCCCACACATACTGGGCCCCTTAAGCAAGGCCTACGCCCGGCTCATGCGCCTGCGCGCCAGGCTCTACGCCTCAGGCAAACGCGTGTCCTGGCGGCCCCCGGCTCCCTGCATCAGCGTGGGCAACATCTCCTGGGGAGGCACGGGCAAGACACCGGTCGTATCCTGGCTGCTGGACTGGGCCCGTGACGAGGGGCTCCGCCCCACGGTGCTGACTCGCGGCTACGGCGGCAAACCGCCGCACCTGCCCTATGCGGTCCAACTTTTGAGTCCGCCTCACGAGGCGGGTGACGAACCGCTGCTGCTCAAACGCACGCACCCCCAGGCCCAAATCCTGGTCGATCCCAACCGCGTCCGGGCGGGCAAGATCGCGGCCAGAAAAATGGCCGATCTCTTTGTCCTCGACGACGGGTACCAGCACCTGCGCATCCAGCGCGACCTGAACCTGTGCCTCCTGTGCCCGCGCGATCTGGATGAGGAATGGAACCGGGTCATCCCCGCCGGATCATGGCGCGAGGACACCTCGGCCCTAGCCAGGGCCGATGCGTTTCTGATCAACACCATGTTCGACGATGACGGGTGCCTTGAGACCATCGCCCACATCAAGCTGGCGATCCTGGGCAAGCCCATCTTCTTTTTTCGGGTCACCGCCCGGGGCGTGGCCAACGCCTTGACCGGCGAGACACAGGACACGCTGGACGGCCAGCGCTTTATGCTCGTCACGGCCATCGCCAATCCGGACAAAGTGTGTCAGACTTGCAAGACCGATCTCGGAGAAAAGCCGGTCCGTCACCTGATCTATCCCGATCATCACCCCTTTGGCATCTCCGACTGGCAGGCCATTGTCGCGGCCGCCGAACGCAACAACTGCGCGCACATCGTCTGCACGCCCAAGGACGCCGTCAAACTGGCGCCCTTTGCCGATGAACGGCTGTGGACTCCGCAGCTGACGACATCCTTTTCAACCGCTGGCCCTCTGTCGTTTCGCGACTGGCTCGGCGATCGTTTTCACAACCTACCATGGACTTTACATGCCCCCGAAAAAGCAAGCTAAACAAACCAAATTTTCCAAGAAAAACCTCCTTACCGCCCTGCACCAGGCCGGTGCGCCCATGCGCAGCAAGAACATCTACGACCTGTTCGACGCCGACGCCTCCCTCAAGAAGGTCATCAAATCAACGCTGGCCCAGATGGTCGAGGGCGGCGAAATCGTGCAGATGGGCAAGAGCTACGGGCTCCTGGACAACCTGCCGCGCATGACCGGCACCCTCGACGTGCGCCGCTCCGGAGTGGGCTACCTCATTTCCGAAGACAAAAAGCAGAAGGATCTCTTCATCCACCCCAGCAACTTCGGCGGAGCCTGGCCCGGCGACAGGGTCGTCGCCGTCATCGACACCTCGCGCAAGAAGGACTCCCCGGAAGGACGCGTCGTCGAGGTTCTGGACCGGGCCACGCGTGAGCTTCTGGTCAGGGTCAGCCGACGCATCCATCAGGACAGCTATTTCTGCCATCCCACGGACTCGCGCATGCCCTTTTACACTGTGGTCGATACCAGCGGCATCCCCAACCCCGAGAAAGGCGATATCCTGAGCGTCGCGCCGGTGGAGGAGCAGGAAAAGGGACTTTGGCGCTGCACGGCCCTGCGCCGTCTGGGAGAAGAGCGGGATCTGGCCACGCAGGAGCTGCTCGTCAAGACCGGCTATTCCATTCCCGAAGTCTTTCCGGTTCCGGCGCTGCGGCAGGCCGAAGCCCTGCCGGATGCCCCCTCTCCCGAGGACTGGGCGGGCCGAAATGACCTGCGCCGCCTCGCACTGGTGACCATCGACGGCGAGACGGCCAAGGATTTCGACGACGCGGTCTACGTCGAACGGCAGGAGAACGGATACCGCCTGGTCGTGGCCATTGCCGACGTGGCCCACTACGTGCCCGAAGGCTCCCCGCTGGACGTCGAGGCGCTGGCCCGGGGCAATTCCTATTATTTCCCGCTCTCGGTGGAACCCATGTTCCCCGAGGCCCTGTCCAACGGACTGTGCAGCCTGCGGCCGATGGTTCCTCGACTGGCCATGGTCGTGGACACGCCCTATTCGCTTGACGGAGAACCCGGCGCGCCAAGCCTCTACAACGCCGTGATCATGAGTCAGGCCCGCCTGACCTATAATCAGGTGCAGGCCGCCCTGGACGGCTCGCCGGACCAGGACACGGCCCCGCTTCTGCCCATGCTACGCGACGCCGAGGAACTGGCCAGAATTTTCATGAAGCGCCGCATGGATCGCGGCTGCCTGGATTTCGACATCCCCGAGGCCCAGGTCCGCGTGGTCGAGGACATCATCAGCGTCCACGCCGGAACCCGACTCTTCAGCCACCGCCTGATCGAGGAGTTCATGATCGCGGCCAATGAACGCGTGGCCGAATACATGGGCGCGCGCCAGCGCGTCTTCCCGTACCGCATCCATCCCCAGCCCGACGAAAAAAAGCTGGAGACCCTGCTGCGCATGCTCTCGCACACCAGCCTGGTGGACCGCCTGCCCAAGGAAATGAACCAGATGGGCCTGCAGCAGATCTCGCATGCGGCCAAGGGCACGGACATCGAATATCTGGTCAACCGCCTCATCCTGCGCACCATGATGCAGGCGCAATATTCGCCGGACAACGACGGCCATTACGGACTGGCCTCGGTCGCCTACTGTCATTTCACCTCGCCCATCCGCCGCTACGCGGATCTTCTGGTGCACAGGTCACTCAAAAGGTTGTTGGCGGGCGAAGCGGAAACAATGAGCGTGGGAGACGTGCAAGGCATCTGCGAAGGACTGAACGCCCTTGAACGCAAGGCCATGGAGGCGGAGCGGGAGATTCAGAAGAGATCGGCCATTCTGGCCCTTGAGGATCGGATTGGAGAGGAGATGCGCGGGGTTGTTTCCGGAGTGGCCGATTTCGGCTTCTGGGTGGAGCTTCTGGACATGCCCGTGGACGGGCTGGTGCGACTCGCCACCCTGGACGACTTCTTCGTCTTCGACCCGGAACGCCAGGACCTGCTCGGCCAGCGCACCGGAAAAACCTTCGCCATGGGCCAGACCTTGAACGTGATTCTTGAGGCCGTAAGTCTGGAGAGGGTGGAAATCAACTTCACGTTGCCCTGAAACTTGCTCAGTAGAATGTCACGTAATTGCTGAAGTGCAACTTGCATTCATACTGCGTTATGCCCATTCACATGGATTTCCTCTGAGGGTAGACGCCAATTCACCGAGTCATTCCCGCGCAGGCGGGAATCCATCTTCCGGCCATAAAAAGAACAAAGGCATGGATCCCCGCCTGCGGGGATGACTCGAGTGGGGTGCTAGCGTAGCGCGTGCACGCTAGCATGGATCCCCGCCTTTTCAGAGGTCACTGCAAAAAATCGTCATCCCCTTGAAGAAGGGGATCTACGCCTTTCTAAGTATTTGAAAAGAATGGATTCCCGCCTTCGCGGGAATGACACTCAGGTTCATCCACGACTTTTTGCAGGTGCGTCTGAAGAAGGGGAACCCTACCTTTTTTAACTACATGAAAAGAATGGATTTACACTTTCACGGGAATGACATGCAGGTTCTTTCGCTACTTTTTTGCAGTGCAGTCTTTTCATGAAGACGGCAAAAACGAAGTCGCAATGAAACGACAAAATACGTATTTCGTTTACATCCTCGCCAGCAAACTGAACGGAACCCTTTACACAGGAATTACTTCAAACCTTTCCGCCCGCGTATGGCAGCACAAAAACAATGTTGTGGAAGGGTTCACCCAAAAACACTTCGTCCATAAACTTGTCTATTTCGAAGAGCATTCGTCACCAAGTGACGCAATCTTGCGGGAAAAGCAGATCAAAAAATGGAACAGGAGCTGGAAAATCCGATTGATAGAGGAGAAAAATCCTGAATGGAAGGATTTTTGGGAAGACATTACGTCATTCTAAAACATAAAAAAGGCAGGGATCCCCGCCTGCGCGGGGATGACTTCGAGAGAATGCGGATGGTTATTTCAAGAAATCTGCATGCCTCAACGCCGACAACGCTGAGCGTTAACCAACACTATCCGTACATCACAATGTGCATATTCCCGCAAAGACTTGCTTGTGTCCGAAGATTGCCATTCCCCGTTCACTTCCCGATGCAAAATCCGTCGAACACGGCGCTCAGCACCTCCTGGGAGGAAATCTCACCCGTGATTTCCGCCAGAAGGACGCAGGCCGTGTCCAGACGGACGGAGAGGATGTCATAGGGCTGTCCGTCCGCGAGTTCGTCCAGCATTTGCGCAAGCTCTTCGCCAGCACGGACCAGGGCCGTGTGCTGGCGCAGGTTGGGCACCAGCGCACCGGCTTCTGGAGCGCCCGTGGCGGCCACGATCCGGCGGATTGCCGCCAGCAGGTCAGACACGCCCTGGCCATGCTTGGCGGATAGCGGACACAACTCCCGTTCATTCCATGGGCTCTCCCCAAGCCAGGCAGGCTCGCCGCCCACAAGATCCATCTTGTTGGCCACAACGAGCAGATTGTCCGTATTCAGGGCCAGGTCCAGATCCTCGGCTCCGGGCCCGAGCTCGGAATCGATGACCAGCAAAACCAGATCGGCCCTTCCGAGAAGTTCGCGGCTGCGCTCGATGCCCAGGAGTTCAACGCTGTCGAGAGACGCGCGCAGGCCCGCCGTGTCCACCAGCCGCACAGGCAGGCCGTCAATCTGCACGGATTCCTCCAGATAGTCCCGCGTCGTACCCGGAATGTCGGTCACTATGGCCCGGTTGATCCCGAGAATCGCGTTCATAAGGCTCGACTTGCCCGCGTTGACCTGCCCCGCCAGAACCACCAGGGCCCCGTCGCGCCAGCAGCGGCCGCGATCGTAATTGTCGGCCAGCTCGGCCATGGCCTCGCGGACCTCGGCAACACCTGCAGCCAGATCCTCGGGGGCCAGGCACTCGACCTCGTCCTCGGGAAAATCCACAGCCACGCAAAGTTGCACGCGCAAGGCTTCAAGACCGGCCCGAAGCTCGCCGATACGACGCGCCAGCAAACCCTCAAGCTTGCTCCCGGCCAGACCAACGGCAACGGCCGTGGGCGCGCCAACCAGCTCCATGATGGCCTCGGCCTGGGTCAGATCCATGCGTGAATTGAGAAAGGCCCGCTTGGAAAATTCGCCCGGCGCCGCCAGCCGCGCGCCATGCTCCAGACATTCCTCCACCACCCGGCGCAGAACGGCGCCGCCGCCATGACACTGCAGCTCGACGACGTCCTCTCCTGTGAAAGAACCCGGACCTGGCATGAAAGCCGCCAGCACCTCATCCAGAAAATTCCCTCCAGCGTCTCGCAGTTGCCCGTGATGCAGATGGTAGGGTCTAAAAGCCGTGAAGCCCGGACGAGAGGAATGAAAAAGACCGCGCGCGATTTCCCCGGCGGCCGGGCCGCTCAGGCGGACAATGCCGATGGCGCCCTGGCCGGGAGGAGTGGCGATGGCCACGATGGTGTCGGAATTTGTGTTCATGATAAAAAAAAAGCGGGCCGAAGGCCCGCAAAGTTTAGGATTGACGAGCCTGGGCGGCTTCCTGACGTCTGGGTGGCCGACCGCCGGGTTTGCCGCGCTTGACCGGCAGGATGAGAACCCGCTTCATGTGCCCTTCGCCCTTGCTGCGCGTCTGCACGCCACGATCGTCCTGCAAGGCCATGTGCACGACCCGGCGATGGAAGGACGACAAAGGCCGGGTACTCTGTACTCTTCCGGATTTCTTGGCTTTCTCCGAAAGAAACTGAGCAATGCCGAGAAGCTGCTCCTCCTGTTTCTGGCGATAGTCGCCCGCATCCAGCTGGATGCGCGGACTCTGGGGCCAAGATTTGGAGACGATGCGGTTGGCCAGATACTGGAGCGCGGTGATGGTCTGCCCGTCGCGGCCAATGATCAGGCCCGAGTTGTCCTCGTCCTCGATGAGCACGGTGATGGGGCTTGACGCCACGTCGATGGCCAGGGTCACGTTGACCGCGATGGGCTTTATGAGGGCGGTCATGATCGTTCGGATATCCGCTTCCAACCGGACCATCTCCTCGGGGGAAAGCGTCGTGACGGGGCGAGGCTCATCTTCCTCGTCGAAATCAATGACTGCATCCGTCTCAAGGGCGGCATCGTCGGCCAGGACCACTTCCTCATGCAAAGCCGGAGCGGCTGCCTGTACGGCACGCACCGGTTCGGCCACAGCGGGCACTATAGGCTCGTCCACAGCCGGATACAGGCGACGCCTTTTGGCCCGGATGGTCGCCTTTTTGGCGCCAAGGCCGAATATTCCGGATGATCCGCCACTGACGATTTCAATTTCCAGTGCCTCGCGCTGAGTGGCGAAAAACCGGCATGCGTCATCAATGGCCTGGTCCACGGTCTTGGCCTGAAAATCCTTGTATGTATTCATCCAGCTCTCCTTCACGTTCCTGAAAAAATCAAAAAACGCATCACGGCATGCCCGGCGGCGTCCACGAACGGACGCCGCCGGGCATGATCTCAATGCTACTTCGACTTTTTGATCATGTACGACTGCTGAGCGATGGACAGCAGGTTGTTGATCAACCAGTACACGACCAGACCGGAAGGAAAGTTCAGGAAAAGGAAGGTGAATATGACAGGCATGAACATCATGATCTTGGCCTGCATCGGATCGCCCATGGGCGGAGACAGACGCTGCTGCAGGAACATGGTCGCGCCCATGATCAGCGGCGTGATGTAGTAGGGGTCCTTGGCTGAGAGGTCGGCCAGCCAGACCAGATCCGTGAAGGGCAGGGTCGGGATGAAGGCCGCATGCCTGAGCTCGATGGCGCCGAGCAGGGCCTGGTACAGGGCGAAAAACACGGGAATCTGCAGCAGCATGGGCACACAACCGCCAGCCGGGTTGACCTTGTAGGTCTTGTAGAGCTGCATGATCTCGGAGTTCATCTTTTCGCGGTCGTCGGCGTACTTTTCACGAATCTTGGCCATCATGGGCTGCAACTTCTTCATCTGCTCCATGGACTTGTAGCTCTTGTGCGACAAGGGCCAGAAGAGGAGCTTGATGATGATGGTCAGGATGATGATCGCGATACCGTAGTTGCCTACATAACCGTACAGAAATTTCAGAAACTGATTGAGCGGCTTGGCGATGATGTCGAAAAAGCCGTAGTGCATGCTGCCTTTGAGGTCCTTAGGCATGATGGCCAGGTCCTTGTCCGTCTTGGGCCCGAAATAGTAGGACACAGTGCGCAGCTGCGTGATGCCTGGATCAAGCAGGACCTGATCGGCGACGGTCATGCGGTAGACATTGTCCTCAAGCTTGGCGCGGGCAAACATGTCCGAAGAGGTCGGCACCATGGCCAGCAGGAAGTAGTTACTCTCGATGCCGCCCCACTGGGCCGGAGTGGGGGATTCAACACCGATCTGCAGATCCTTCTGGCTATCTTCCTCGGTCAGGCTTCCGGCGGCCATGTAGGCGATCTTTGTCATGTTGTACTTGTCGCTCTCGGCCGTGAGCGGAACGCTGGACACGGAAAAGGCCAGATGTCCCTGAACCTGTGCCGCGGTGACGTTGGTGATCTTGACCTCTTCCTTGACCTCGTACGTGCCGCCGGTGAAGGTCAGCACCCGGTCCATCTGCACGCCGCCGACGACGCCGCTCAGCTGGATGGTACCGCTCTGACCGTCGGAAAGATCCAGATCTCCGCCCTGTACGGTCCATTCGCCCTGGGCCCAGGTCGGCATGGAATTCCAGATCAGACCCATGGGTGCCTTGGTCACGGACTGCGCCGTGACCAGATCGATGTTTTTGGCGCCCGGATCAATGGTTTCCTTGTAATCCTTGAGCTCGAAACTCTCCAGCACGCCACCGGAAGCGTTGATCACGGCGTGATACAGGGGCGTTTCAATGGAAATCTTTTCCCCTGTGGAAGGAGCGAACTGCACGGTTGGCGAGGAAGGCATCACCGGCGTCCCATCCTGGGGAGCGGGAGCCTCGGTCTGATTGGGTGACGTAATATTCTGGGGTGCCGTTTCCAGGGGCGTGACCGGCGGAAACATGTAATTCCAGCCCAGAAGCACCAGCAGCGACAGGGAAACAGCGAGGATGACGCGTTTATTGCTATCCATTGATTTCAATCTCTCTTTGACAAGTTAGGGGAGGGAACCGGATCGTAACCACCGGCACACAGGGGATGACAACGCAACAACCGCCAGATGGCAAGGCCCATCCCCCGAAAAATTCCATGAGACAAGACGGCTTGCCGGGCATATTCGGAACACGAAGGAGTGAAACGGCAACAGGGAGAATAGAGCGGGGATATCAGATACTGATACAGGGAAAGGATGTATACGAAGGCTTGGCGCATGAAAACTCCGGAAAGGCCTAGGCCGCTCCAACCCGGGACACGATTTTTGTCATCAGTGGACCAAGTTCCGAGGACACCTGCGCAAGGTCCATGGAATCCACGCAAACGCCCCGCTTGGGCACCACGACAATGTCCGCGCGCAGGTGAAAATCATGCCTGTGAAGCCGGAAGTACTCCCGGACCAAACGCTTGACCCGATTGCGCCGCACGGACTTGCCAATTTTTCTGCTCACCGTAAGCCCAAGACGCCAGGACTCCCCGGCATCTTCCCGCTCGAGCACAAAGAGGGTGAAACTCTTTGAAAAAAAACGACGGCCCCGGTCATAACAGCTACAAAACTGGGGCCGTCTCTTCAGTCGATACGAGGGAGGGTAGGCTAGACGGCTAATCTTTTTCTTCCCTTTGCTCTTCTGCGGCGCAGCACGGCCTGGCCGTTCTTGGTCCGTGAACGAACCAGAAACCCGTGACTTCTCTTACGCTTGGTGGTGCTCGGTTGATATGTTCTCTTGCTCATTTCATTTCTCCTTCAAAAAAAGTAAACTGGGAATGTAGCCGCAAATACTTAACGCGTCAAGATGCATTGCGCTCTTGCCCGCTGGACAATTCCGCCCGCATCCACCAAACTGGCCAGACCAAGGAGGAGTACATGTTTTTTCATACCCCTGACTGGGAAATGACCCTGTTTCGGTGGATCAATCAGAGCTGGCAAAACCCGCCCTTCGATTATCTCATGCCCCTGTTCTCAAGCTCGGCCTTCCTGTGGGTCCTGGCCATCACCATGGTCGCCTTCGGCCTCAGACAGGGGCGCGTGTCCATGGTCGTCGTGCTTGCCCTGGCCGCAAGCATCGGCGTCTCCGACCTGACCTGTTCCCTGATCAAGGACAGCGTGGGCCGCGTGCGCCCCTACAAGAGCATCGGCGAAACCCGCTACCAGGATTCGGGATCATGGGCGACCCTGCCGCAGGACTTCACGACCACCAAACAACGGGGCTCGTCCTTTCCTTCCGCCCACGCGGCCAACTCCGCAGCGGCTGCTCTCGTCCTTTTCGCCACATTCCGCAAGAAGGCAATATGGGCCCTTCCGCTGGTCATCGGATACTCGCGGATCTATCTTGGAAAACACTTCCCCATGGACGTTCTGGCGGGCTGGGCCACGGGACTGGCCGTGGCCGGAGTCCTGCTCCCGCTCTATCCGTTGCTCTGGAGCCGCTTGCGCTCTCGATGGATCAGATAGAGGTTCCGGGTATAAATGATGGAACCCGTCGACTGGCCGACAATGAAAACGATGTCCTTGCGCAGAATGGCATAGGTCAGCAGAAAAAAACTGCCCAGCAAGCTGAAGTACCAGAAACTTATGGGGATGACGCTTTTCTTCTCCCTCTCGGAGACGATCCACTGCCAGAAAAAACGCATGAAGAAAAATCCCTGGCCCGTAAAACCGATGGCCAGCAACCACCACTGTGTCGTTAATTCCATGTTCCGCCCAAGGCGCACCTGCGCCGTATAAAAAAATCTTCCCGTCTCCACCGTTCGCCCCTATCCATATAATGCAGGACGCGCCGGCAAAGGCGCGAGAAAAAAGGGTCAAGCCCGAAATGTCATTTCACGTTCGTATCGGAGACCACGTATCCGATATGCCGCTTCTGCATCCAGCGCACCGCGAGCAGATCATAGGCAGATGACCAGGCCCGGTCCCATATGCCGTACTTGGAGACGCCCTTGCTGCGTGGACGATGGTTGACGCGCACCTCCGCCACCCGTGCCCCCTCAAGCTTCATGAGAGTGGGCAAAAAGCGGTGCATGCCCGTGAACATGGGAATCCGCTTGACCATCTGCGCACGCATTACTTTAAGAGAGCAGCCCGTGTCACGGACAGTTTCACGGCTGATCCTGTTGCGCACCCAGTTGGCAAAACGCGAGGCGTAGCGCTTGACCACGCTGTCCTGACGCTTGGCCCTCCAGCCGATGACCATGTCGACGCCCTGAGCATAGACCTGAAGCATGGCCGGAATGTCGGCGGGATCGTTCTGCAGGTCCGCGTCCAGGGTCACGACCACGTCGCCGGAGGCATAGCGAAAGCCGGCGGCAAAGGCGGCGGACTGCCCGCAGTTCCGGGCAAAGGACAAGAAGCGGACACGCTCATCCGCCCCGGCCAGGTCCCGAATGACGGCCAGACTGGAGTCCGTGCTGCCGTCATCCACCAGGACAAGCTCCCAAGGGTAGGTCAATCCTGACAGGCTGCGGGTTATCTCGGAGTACAGATCACGAAGATTTTCTTCTTCGTTATACACTGGAATAATTAAAGAAATTTTATTAATTGTGTTTTTCATAAGAAAAAAGTGAATATAGCATTTGACAAGGCTTGTAAACCTACATAGAAAGCTCTTCTCACATGGCGCGGGGTGGAGCAGCATGGTAGCTCGTCGGGCTCATAACCCGAAGGCCGTAGGTTCAAATCCTGCCCCCGCTACCAAAGAAATCTAAGGCTTAAGAGCAAAACTCTTAAGCCTTTTTCTTTTGTGCCCCTCTTGCCATCCAGAGATTTTCCGCTTTTTTGTTCACCGCCCGAAATAATATCTTCTCCTTTGCACGATGCTTGACGAAGCCGTTCACGGTGAATTTGCCATGACGAATTCGGCCCGAGCCTGGGGGCGGGCAGGCAAATTCAGCCAGGAGAACCAATCATGGCCCGCCATGAGCAAAAAGGCATGCCCCATCTTCGGCCGGTATTTGCCCGTTCTGTAAATGCGCGAGGCAAAAAATCCGGGCCGCCGGTCAGCTTAGTCTCCTCCCGGCAAAGGCCGCCGCAAGAATGACCGCCATGCCGATCACGGCGTGCGGGGTCACGGTGGCGCCCCGGATCAGGGCGGCCAGCAGCACGGCCAGAGGCGGGGTCAGGTATGAAAGATAGCCGATGAGGGTCATGTTGCCTGTGGTCACGGCACGGTTCCAGAGCGTGAAGGATAGCCCCAGCGGCACCAGGCCCAGATAAAGGGCCGAGAACAGGGCCCCCGCCGGAGGCAGGGCCTGCGGAGCGCTTGCGGCGTAGACCAGGGTGGAAAAGAGGGCGGCCAGGACCGTGAAGGCAGGCATGTAGTCACGGGTGAGTCGAAGACGGGACAGCGCAACCGAGAAGCTGCTCCAGACCAGTCCGCAACCGAGGGCCATGAGGTAGCCGGGCAGATAGCGCGTTTCAAAATGCAGGCCTTTGCCTCCGGACACGACCAGGCCCGCACCCACGAGTCCGACCAGCGCCACGCCCAGAACAGGAAGGGACAGGCGCTTGTTGGCCAGAATGGAGGACATGACGACTATCCAGAAAGACCAGGTCGTGGTCAGAATGGCTCCCTCCACCAGGGGCGCGTGGTCGAGGGCCAGGTAGTACAGCGCGTGGTAGCCGAAGATGCCGGCCACGCCCAGCGCCGTGAGCTTCAGGTCCGGCCAGGGGATGGCCCGCCGCCGGGAGATGATCATCTCCTGCGCCACGAGATAAAGCGCCGCCGGGACAAAGCTGAAAAAAAGCAGCTCCGTGACATCGAGCCCGTCCAGACCGCTGCCCGTGGCCGCCGGCAGACTCGCCCAGCACAGCACCGCGCCGAATGCGTAGAGATAGGGTTTCATGGTCGTCCTAGAAAAGCTTGCTGCCGATCTTGGCGTTGACCGCCGGGGAGACAAAGGTCGCTTCGCCGCTGTCCCTTCCCGGGTACTGCACGCCAAGGACCAGCACTTCGGAGACAACCTCCCCCATCCGGCGCGGCGGGAAGTTGAGCACCGCGAGCACCAGCCGGCCTGCCACCTCTTCCGGCGGATGCGCGGTGAAGCGACCGTAACTGACGCGTCGGCCGTATTTTCCGAAATCGACGACCATCCTGTAGGTGGGCTTTGGCGTCGCGTCGCAGGGTTCAGCCGAAACGACACGCCCGACGCGAATGTCCAAAAGTCCCAGGGATTCTTCAAAATTCACTGACGGTTTGAGTTCCGAAGCCACAAAAATCCTCCTTGGCTGATGAACACAGAGTCAAGGGGCCACCCCACGCGAACGTGGCCAGGGCCAGATCAACCCTGATGGAACATGCCCGCCTGAAGGGCAAGTTCTTACGCCCTGGCCCGTGCCTAGCGCAAGCCCAGGGTTCTTGCGGCTTGTACCTGTCAAGGAACTCGGGTAATCTTTATCGTTATTGATTGCATCGTCGGTTCAAGGAGTCTTCATGTCCGTCCGCGCCAAAGTGTTCACCATCATCCTTGTCCTGTTCGCCTCTCTGGGCGTGGCGGATTTTTTCGTCCAGCGTTTCGTCGTCTACCCCAGCTTTCTGGAGCTCGAACATCAGCAGGCGGGACAGAACCTCCAACGCATATTTCACGCCATCGACAGGGAAAACTACCATCTGGAGCGCATCTGCCGCGACTGGGCGACCTGGGACGACACCTACGACTTCATGAACACACGTTCCGAGACCTACAAAACAAGCAATCTCTACGACGAAGCGCTGGACAGCATCTCGGTGAATGTAATGATCTATTGCGCGCAGGATGGAACGATCGTCTGGAGCAATGCCCGCGACACGATTCAAAAAAGTGCCATCTCTCTTGACCTGCTGACGCAGAGACGCATCGCCCCGGACCACCCACTGCTGAAAATTCCTGGGGCGGAAGAAGGACAAAAAGGCATAACCGGAGTCGTCAATACCGAGCTTGGCCCCCTGCTTTTTGCCACACGTCAGATCCTGCGTTCGGATGGAAGCGGTCCCGGCAACGGCTTCCTGGTCATTGGACGAATCTTGAACCAGGACATGGTCAAAACCCTGGGCGAACAGACCCGCATCGCCTTTGAAATCGTCTATCCCTACGCAAAAGAACAGACGCTGTGCGGAAAAAAAGAAGTCACTTACGCCAGCATCGACAACCTCGATTACTTCACCCTGGACGAAGGCGAATTCGTCAAGGTTTGCGGGGCATATCTCGATCCGACAGGGTCGCCCGTCTTCGGCATCCACTACCTGTTCCCCCGGGATATTACCCAAAAGGGCATCTCGAGCATCCGCTACGCCATGGTCCTGGTGGTCTCGTCCGGACTTTTGGTGCTCGTATTGCTGAATGTTTTGCTGCAGGCCGTTGTGCTCAGGCCCCTGCAAAGGCTGACCAGGCATGCGGCCAGGCTGCAACAGGATGGGGATTATTCCCTGCGCATCGATCTGCGGCGCAACGACGAGGTCGGAATCCTGGCCAAAAGCTTCGACAACATGGTGCAAACCATCCGCGAACGCACCGAGGATCTCAAGCGCGCCAACGAACAGCTGAAGCAGCTGTCCCTCCTGGACGGCTTGACGGGAGTCGCCAACCGCCGCATGTTTGACAATTGCCTGAAGCAGGAATGGCGGCGGGCCATGCGCGATCAGACTCCCATCGGCATCATCCTGGCAGATGTTGATTTTTTCAAGGATTACAACGATAAACATGGACATCTGCAGGGTGATCAGTGCCTTATCGCCGTGGCGGCAGTCATGCAGCGCATGATGCAGCGCCCGGCGGATCTGGTCACACGCTTCGGCGGCGAGGAATTTGCCGTCATCCTGGCCGACACTGACGCCGAGGGCGTGACGCATGTGGCCGAGGCCATGCGCCAGGCGGTGCTGGACCTGCACCTGGAGCATGGCGCATCCCAGGTGGGGCCCTTCGTGACCGTGAGCTTTGGCGTGGCCTCCATGACCCCTCGGCTTGAAGACGGTGATGACGGCATGGCGAAGCTGCTGCAGAAGGCGGACAATGCCATGTACCAGGCCAAAAGATCGGGGCGCAACCGGGTCGTGGCTTCGAGTGATGACCAACCCGCCATGCCTTCCGAATGATTTTTCCTCCGCTCCGGATGTTCCGGCGCGGTTCCTTTTCTTCATCGTCACGGCTCCATGCCGACAAGGATATATATGTCTTTTGATTCCCTTGGGCTCCCGCCCGCTCTGGTTCAGGCCCTGCAGACCCGCAAGCTCGACACGCCCCTGCCCGTGCAGGAGGCCGCGCTGCCGGTGCTGATGGCCGGAAAATCGGCCATGCTCGTTTCTCGAACCGGTTCGGGCAAGACGCTTGCCTATCTGCTGCCCATTCTGGCGGGCATCAACGCCGAGAGCATGCACGTGCAGGCCGTGGTGCTGGCTCCCACCCACGAGCTGGCCATGCAGATCCACCGCGTGGCCACGGACCTGTCCCGCGACGCCGGCCTTGGCGTGCGGGTGCAGTCCCTCATCGGCGGGGCAGCGGTCAGCCGCCAGATCGAGGGGCTCAAGAAAAAACCCCATCTGGTGATCGGCTCCGCCGGCCGCATGACGCACCTCATGGAGCTTGGAAAACTCAAGCTGAAAGAAACCGTATGGCTGGTCCTCGACGAAGCGGATCGTCTGCTCATCGAGGAAGGGTTGGAGCACATCCGCAAGATCACGGGCCAGCTTGGTCCCGAGACCCGTTTCGTCTTCGTCTCCGCCACCGAGGGCCCGGCCACGACCCGCATCGCTCGCGGGCTGGCCCCGAACCTTGAATTCGTGCGCGCGCAGGACGGAATCAGCCCGGCCATCCGGCACTGCTATCTGGTCTGCGAGGAACGCGACAAGACCGACTGGCTGCGCAAGGTGCTGCGCGGCCTTTCCCCCGAGCGGGCCCTGGTCTTCGTGCACCGGGGAGCCAGCGCCGAACGCATGTCCGAACGCCTGGAACATCACCAGCTGGCCGTGGCCGATCTGCACGGCGCGCACGACAAGTTCGAACGCCAGGCCGCCCTGGACGATTTCCGCAAAGGCAAGGCCCAGACGCTCATCGCTTCGGACATCGCAGCCCGGGGGCTCGATATTTTCGGGGTGGAACTGGTGGTCAACGTGGACGTGCCAAGCCAGAGCCGCGATTATCTGCACCGCGCCGGGCGCACGGGACGAGCCGGCGCCGAGGGCCTTGTGCTGTCCCTCATGACCGAAGCTGAGAGCCGTCTGGCCAAGCGTTACGCCCAGGATCTGGATATCATCCTGGAACAGGTACAGCTCGTGCGCGGCGCCCTTGTCCCGGCCACGGGCGACTCCGCACAGACCCTGCGCCCGGCTCCGCGTCCTTTCGGCTCCGGCCGGGGCGGCAAAAAAAGACCAGCCCCCGCAGGCCCTGAAACCCGCAAGGAATCCGCCGCTACGACCCCGCCCGCTTCCGCCAGGCAACCGCAGTCCCACGACAAGGCCGCGCCCCCCGTGGCCCGCAAACGCGGGCCCGCGCTCCCCGGCGCAAAGTCCGGCAAGACCGGACAAAAAGCATGGTCGGGACCCAAGCGGAACAAACCCGCCTGATCCTTGCCCGCCCGGCGCGAAACACGCGCGCCGGGCCCTTTCTGCCTGCACCGTCCTTAAGCCGCCTTCGACAAACCAAGCCCCTCCAAATATCTTCGCATCCAGACTGCCAATAAAATCCGGTTGTTGACAAAAATATGGATTCCCGGATAGCTACGGCCATTGATGTTATTATTTTTCAATTAGTGCTATTCTTGAGGCCGGTTTTCCAATTCCATAGTTTCAACTCGCAAATCCTGGCGCGATCCGTATTGCCAAAGACCGGCCAGGAGGGGAGGTGCATTTCCATGTTCAGAACTCTCGCGCTTTGTCTCACCATGCTTTTCTGCCTTTCGGGCGTGGCCCTGGCCCATTTCGGAATGGTCATCCCTTCATCAAGCATCGTCATGGAGAAAAAGGATGCGACCGTCTCCTTTGCCCTGTCCTTTTCCCATCCCATGGAAATGGTCGGCATGCCTCTTGTCGCTCCGGCCTCGTTCAAGGTTTTCGTGGACGGAGAGGCGCAGGAGATGAAGGATGCCCTGAAGCCCGCCACGATCATGGAACATCCATCCTGGACCGCCGAGTACATGATCAAAAGACCCGGCGTGTACCAGTTTGTCATGGAACCCACCCCTTACTGGGAACCGGCCGAGGACTGCTTCATCGTCCATTACACCAAGACCGTCATCGCCGCCTTCGGCGAGGAAGAGGGCTGGGGCGAACCCCTTGGCCTCAAGACCGAAATCGTCCCCCTGACCAGGCCCTTCGGCAACTATGCCGGCAATGTCTTCCAGGGCCGGGTGCTCCTCGACGGTAAACCCGTTGCGGGCGCGGACGTCGAGGTGGAATTCTACAACAAGGACAAAAAGTACGAAGCGCCAAGCGACTACATGATCACCCAGGTAGTCAGGACCGACGCCGACGGCGTATTCACCTATGCCGTGCCTTTCGCCGGATGGTGGGGTTTTGCGGCCCTCAATACGGCGGCTGAAAAGATGGATCACGAAGGTACGCCCAAGGATGTGGAGCTGGGCGCAGTGCTGTGGGCCCAGTTTTTCGATCCCGTGCGCAAATAGGGGGTCCATGCCGGGGCCCGCTCCGGGACCCGTAACATGTGCCGGGCATGGACACATGCCCGGCTTTTTGTCATGCCTCGCCGAACCACGCGAAGAGAGGGCAGAAAAGTGCACATTTCCGAAGGGGTTCTATCTCCCGCCATACTGGGCCTGGGCGCGGTCCTGACCGTCGGCGGCACGGCTCTTGGCCTGCGCCGTCTCGATTACGACAGGCTCATGACCGTGGCCATCCTGGCTGCGGCCTTTTTCGTCGGCTCGCTCATCCACATTCCCATCGGGCCCTCCAGCGCCCACCTGATCCTGAACGGCCTCCTCGGGGCTATTCTCGGCTGGGCCGCTTTTCCGGCCATCCTGGTGGCGCTCATGCTGCAATCCGTGCTCTTTCAGTACGGAGGGTTCACGGTGCTGGGCGTGAACGCCTTCAACATGGCTTTTCCGGCCGTGCTTTGCTTTTTGCTCCTGCGGCCGCTCTTGTCCCGTCCAGGGCGGATACGCACGGTGGCGGCGTTTTGCTGCGGGGCCCTGTCCGTGGCCGGCGCAGGCCTGTTCACGGCCCTCTCGCTGGCCTACACGGACGAAGGCTTCCTGCAGGCCGCACGGCTGCTCTTTCTGGCCCATGTCCCGGTCATGATCGTCGAGGGCATCGTGACCACGCTGGCCGTATCCTTTCTGTCCAGGGTCCGACCCGAACTCCTGCATTTTGCATCAAATTTTGAAGGAGGAACACGTGCGTAGCCTTTTCCTGCTCCTTGTCTTCGCCTTGCTGGCTTCGGGCCCGGCCCTGGCGCACCGGGTCAACATTTTCGCCTACGTGGAAGGCAACGAGATTGTCGCCGAGTGCAGCTACAGCAAATCCAAACGGGTCAGGCACGGCACCATCGAAGTCCGTGACGCCGTCACCGGACGGACGCTGCTGCAGGGAACGACCGACGAGGAGGGACTCTTCCGTTTCCCCGTCCCGGACCAGGCGCGAAAAGCAGGAGCCGACCTGCGCATCCTGCTTCAGGCCGGAGAAGGGCATCAAAACGAGTGGATCGTGGAAGCAGCTGAATTCATGGACGCGCCGGTTCCCAGGGCCCCTGCGCCGGATGCGGGAAAAGCCGCTGAGCCCGCCGCTGCGGGGAGTCCGGATGACTCAGGCACAAAGACGCGGGCGCTATCGCGGGCCGACGTGGAAGAAGTGGTGAGCGCCGCCCTCGACGCCAAGCTTGCCCCCATCAAGCGCACTCTGCTCGAACAAAGCCAGGCCGGGCCGAGAATGCGGGAAATTATCGGCGGCATCGGCTGGATTTTCGGACTGGTCGGCATAGCCGCCTATTTCAAGAGCCGCCCCCGTGTTTGACGAACCTTTTGCCCGTGGCCGCTCCCTGGTGCACGATCTCGACCCCAGGATGCGCCTGGCCATGGCGGCGCTTTTCTCCGTCTGCGTGGCCCTGCTCAAGGACCCTTTCGCGGCCGGCGCGGCGCTGATTCCGGCCGTGACTGTCCTGAGCCTGAGCGCGCCGCCCCTGCACGTGCTTTGCAAACGCGTGGCCCTGGTCAACGTCTTCATTCTTTTCCTGTGGCTGACCGTGCCCCTGACCATGCCCGGCACGCCCTTGGCGACCCTTGGCCCGCTGACGGCAAGCCGTGAGGGCGCCGAGCTGGTTTTGCTCGTCACACTCAAGTCCAACGCCATCCTGCTGACCTTCCTGGCCCTGGTCACGACCATGGATTCTCCGACCATGGGGCACGCCCTGGACCGCCTCGGCGTGCCGTCCAAGCTGGTATTCCTGTTCCTTTTCACTTACCGCTACCTGCACGTCATCGCCGACGAATGGCAGCGGCTGGTCACGGCGGCCAGGTTGCGCGGGTTCACTCCCCGCACCGGCATGCACACCTACCGCACCATCGGGAACCTTCTGGCCATGGTCCTGGTCAACAGCTTCGACCGTTCGAGCCGGGTCTATCAGGCCATGGTCCTGCGCGGATTTCAGGGCCGTTTCGTCTCCGTGGTCCGCTTCAAGGCGCAACCTAAAGACGCGATCTTTGCCTTTTTGTGGATGGCGGCCACGGCCAGCATCGTGCTCATGGACTTTTTTCCGGAGATACTCCTTGTCTGAAACGCCCATTTTCGCCCTGCAGGACGTGTCCTTTGCCTATCCTTCCGGCCACGCGGTGCTGCACGACGTGAACTTCGCCTTTGAACCCGGACAGCAAATCGGGCTCTACGGGACCAACGGCAGCGGCAAGACCACTCTTTTCCACATTGTCATGGGCCTCATGGCTCCGCAACGCGGCAAGGTCCTCTTCCATGGCAGGCCGGTGCGCGGTGAAAAGGAATTTCAGGCCCTGCGCCGCGAGGTCGGCATGGTCCTGCAGAACGCCGAAGACCAGCTCTTCAACCCCACAGTGCTCGACGACGTGGCTTTTGGCCCGCTGAATCTTGGAATGTCCGTGGACGAAGCACGGGAGAGGTCTCTTGCGACCCTGAAGGAGTTGGGCCTGGACGGGTTCGAGGATCGCCTGACCCACCGCCTGTCCGGAGGAGAAAAGAAGCTGGTGTCGCTGGCCACGATCCTGTCCATGCAGCCCAAAGTTCTGCTGCTGGACGAGCCCACCAACGGCCTGGACCCGCAGACCAGGGAGCGCATCATCGAGATCCTTGCCGCCCTGCCCACGGCCCGCATCATCATTTCGCATGACTGGGACTTTCTGGCGCAAACAACCTCGCGGTTCATGACCATAAAGGACGGCCGCCTCGTAACCGACGTGCCGCACTTGCCGCACCGGCATGTGCATGCCCACCCCCTGGGCGACGAGCCGCATCATCACCACGACTAGAGCGCTCGCCATGCGGGCGCGAATGGGCATTTCTTCGGGCTGCCCGGCGCAGGAGGGAAAAGCCCCGGGAACGATGGAGACTTCAGAAGAATTTCAAGGCAGGGCGGAGCCTTGCGTAAACGGCGCGCGCCTCTTCCATGCGTCCGCGCTTGCCGGCCAGCTCCATGTCCCGGGCCAGATCCCCGAGTTCCAGCAGCCCCATGTTGAAAAGAGCCCCTTTGAGCATGTGTCCCGCGTCCGCGATCTCCCGCGCGTCCCCCTCGCCGGAAAAGGCGATTTCAAGGCGGCTCAGCGTGGCGCCCACCGTCTGACAACCAATACCGTAAAGTTCATCGATGTCATCCATGCCCAACCCATAGACCCTGCATAAATGTTCCTTGACCCGCTGCTTCATGCTTTTCTCCGCGCATAGTTTGTCCGGACAAAATCCTTTAAATGTTGAATCAGCACCATGTAGAGAGCCTGGGAGCGACTGACAAGCATCTCGTCAAAACGAAGACCGAGCCCCCATCATGCCCGCCCAGAAGCGAGACGAAGAGTCCCTGGCCTGAAGTGTTTCGCGGACATCGAAACCTTTCTGCCCGCCAAAAAATCCAGGACTTGCTCCCGTCTTGTGGTTGACCCCGGCCACAAATTTTCTTTATGAAATTCCACGGTGTGAAGTTTTTCCACCCACGCACCCCCCAAGGAGAATCACATGGACCCTTCGCTGGCCAAACCCTTCATAAAAGCAACGAAAGATGTTCTCGCCGCCATGGCCGCCCTCGAAGTCGTGGCCGGCACGCCTTACGTCAAAAAAGACAAGATGGCCCGGGGCGATGTTTCCGCCGTGATCGGCATCACCGGAGACAAGCAGGGCACCTTCTCCATATCCTTTGACCGCAAGACCGCCGTGCACATCGTCAAGCAGATGCTCGGCGACGCCATCGAGGACATCCTCCAGGACGTGCAGGACGCCATGGGCGAGATCACGAACATGATCTCCGGCCAGGCCCGCGTCGGACTGGTGGACATGGGCCTCAAGCTGCAGGGCTCCACCCCTTCGGTCATCATGGGCGACAACCACACCATCGCGCACATGAGCTCGGCCCTGGCCATCGCCATCCCCTTCTCCTGCGAAGCCGGGACCTTCACCCTGGAATTCTGCTTCGAATAGGCCCATGAACGGCGCGGGCAACATCAATGAACAGGTTGCCGAGCTTCTGCTCGGGGCCAGTGCCAGGTCGCTGACGGCTCCCAAGGAATTCGACCTCATGGAGATGCCGCTGGAGGGAGTGGCCGCTTTTTGGCTGTCTGTTAAAAAAACCATGGACTCCAAGAAAAAGGGCGACGAATTCCTGCTTGAGGAGGCAAAACACACCCGCGAACCCCACGTCAGATTTCTCCTGGAACTGGCCGCCTCCTCGTTTTCGCCCGCCCGCTGCGAAGAGCTGGCTCAGGTCAGAAAGAAAAACATCCTGGGCGAGCTACACCGCAAATACGTACTCATGGCCATCGGCCTCTTGGGCATCGTGTCCAAGGAAAACCCGCAAAAGGTGATGGTCCGCTTTTTGTCCAAATTTCACATCGCGCCCATTTTCGAGAAACAGGTCTTCGAGGTCGCCCAGCTCATGCTCAGGAATCTGGACAACGCCGAGCTGAACAAGACCAAGTTTCTCAATATCGACCACAAGCTAAAAATCGAGGCGCTCATCATAAACCTCATCTTCTACTGCATGCTGGCCAGAAGAAACGGGGTGGAGCATCTCCTTGGGTTTCAGGAATACATCTCCTCCCAGTATTTCAAGGACGGCCTGATGCTCATCCATGACGGATTCGACTACGACTTCGTCAAATTCCGGCTCAATCTGGTCAAGAAAGAAATCCTCGAAGCCACGGAAACAAAGATGGACCTGTCCATGCAGATGATGTCCGCCATCAAATCCGGGACGCCCTTCAACGACCTCTACCTCATCGCCAAGGCCTTCCTGCCCTGACCTGTCCGCAAAACAGATCCAAATTGCATTATGGCGGCGTACGCTCCTCCACGACCCGGCCATGCCGGACTTATCCTCTTGCGCGCCAAAGACGTGTGCCCCGCTTCAAAGATCCATGATCAGAAGTAGCAGCTCCTCTCCCCAGAGCAGCGTCAGGACCGCCCCGAGACAGAGAAACGGACCGAAGGGGATCGCTGTGCGCAGCCCCTGCCCTTCGGGACGGCGCAGGTAGACCACGGCGAGCGCAAGGGCGCACAGGGCGGATAGAAGGATCATGAGCGGCAGCAGGGACAGCCCGACCAACGCACCAAGACTGAGCATGAGCTTTATGTCGCCGGTGCCCAGGGCATCGATCCCGCGCAGACGCAGGTAGGCCTGCTGCAGGAGAAGAAATATCCCCGCGCCGAAAAGAGCGCCAAGCACGGTTTCAAGCCAGTCGACTGGCAGAAAGAGCGGGGTCGCCAAGGCCAGGACGGCCGCCGGATAGGTCAGGACGTCGGGCAGGATGAAGACCTCCAGATCGATGAAGGAAGCCACCAGAAAAATTCCCAGAAAGACCATGTAGGTCAGCCACTCGCCCGTCGGGCCGAATTTGACCGCAAAGAGCAGCGCCAGGACTCCAGAGAGAAGCTCCACGGCCGGATAGCGCCAGTGGATCTTCCCCTTGCAGGAGCGGCATTTGGCTCCAAGCAGAAAGTAGGACAGGACCGGGATGTTTTCCCACCAGGACAGCACGTGACCGCAGGCCGGACAATGCGAGCCGGGGCTGATCACGGACTTGCCCACCAGATAGCGGTGCACGCAGACGTTGTAGAAGCTGCCCAGGCACAGTCCCAGAATGAGGGCCATGGTGTAAAAAAACGCGGGGTACGAAAAAAGCTCAACCATGCGAACACCTTGGAAGATAATTAAATATGGGATAATTGTAAATTCTTACGCATTTCATGGGCACGAGCTCAGCTCGTGACCCAGACCGCCCAGATCGAGGCTTCGGCGGATAGCCTGTTGACGAGGGTGATGGGCACCCCGAGCTGCTCGGCCTTCCTGTTCAGACGTCTCCAGTTGCAGCGGTCTATTTCATCAAGCAGGGCTAGCCAGACCGCGTTGGTGTCGTCCGGATCGGTCAACGCCCGCTTGATGGCGGGGTCCAGGGGGATCTCCTCCAGCACCAGGTCCATGGACTGGTCCAGAATGGCGTCGAGCAGGGAAAAAAAGCCCAGAAGAAACATGCCGTCCCGGTCGAACACCGTAGGACGGCTCATTGCCAAAAGATGCAGAAAGCGGGCCCGCTGCACGGAAATGCGGACCAGCTCTTGAGCCTTGTCCTCGGTGCCGACATCGGACAGGACGACCACCTGAAGCCACTGCCGCAGGTTCCGGGAACCGAGCATGGAAGCCGCGCGCGGGATGGAGGTGATCTTGACCTGCAGGCCGAAGAATGCGGAATTTATGTATCTGAGCAACCTGTAGGAAATGGACAGATCCGTCTGGATGATTTCCACCAGCCGGGAAGAATCCACGTCCGGGGCGCTCAATTCCTTTAACAGCTTGACCTTGTTGATTTGCGAGGCGGAAAGTTTTCGACCGGGTATAAGCTCGGGACGATTGAAGAAAAAGCCTTGAAAATACGTAAAGCCCAGCTTCCTGCACACCTTGAAGACGTCGTGGTTCTCCACTTTCTCGGCCAACAGCAGCGCATCGAATTTTTTGACCCCCGTGGCGATGGCCTCGACCTGCGCCGGAGTCTTGCCGAGGACGTCGACCTTGATGATATCGACGATCTCGCACAGGGGTTCAAGGCCCGGGTCCCCTTCGAAATCGTCCAGGGCCAGCATGTAGCCGCGCCTCTTGAGCTCCCGACAGGCGCTGATGACTTCGGCTTCCGGCAGGACGGTTTCAAGGATCTCCACCACGCACTGGTCGGCAGGCAGAACATAGGGAGCCTCGCCGAGGAGCACGCTGCGGGGAAAATTGACCAGCGCCCTGGCTCCCTGACGCAACCCCTGCACCGCGAGATTGTAGCCGTCGGCTATGATCTGTGTCGTGGCCTGATCCCCATCGGCGAACACGGCCTCCTGGATGTTTTCGCCGTGCCGGAAAAGAAGCTCGTAGCCCCATATCTGCATCCGTGCCGTGAATATGGGCTGCCGGGCGACAAAAAACTTGTCGTAAAGCTGTTCCGGATACGTCTCTTCCATCACCGGGTCCTCTTTGAAAGGCGCATGGTGCGCCCCCTGCCGCTTCACAGACCTTGAACAGTGAAAGGCTCCCAAAAAATCAAACCGCAAGTATCCAAAGCCCTCCCTAGGACGCACCTCCCATGACTTCATCGGTCCACATCGCGGCCTCGATGGCGGCGTTGTCGACCAGCTCCATGGGAATGCCCATCTGTCCCGCCTTGTCCTCAAGTCCGGCCCAACTGCCGCGATCAAGCTCGTTCAAGAGCTCGATCCAGACGGCATGCTCGCTTTGAGGATCGACCAGGCTGGCCTTGATGTCCGGGTCAAGAGAAATATCGTCGAGAACCTGCGCCATTTGCTGATCGAGGATGGCGTCGAGCACGGAAAAAAAGCCCATCACGAACATGCTGTCCGGCGAAAACGGCGCGGCGCCGGATGTCGCCAGAAGCTGGAGGAAGCGGCCACGCAGCACGGATATGCGGACCAGCTCCTGGCCCTTGTCCGTTGAATTGACATCGGACAAAATGACCACCTGCAGCCATTGGCGCAGATTCTGACGACCGAGCATGTTCACGGCGCGCTGGATGGATTCGATCTTGCCGCGCAGGCTGAAGCGGGCGGAATTGATGTATTTGAGCAGACGATAGGAAATGGACAGGTCCGTCTGAATGATTTCCACCAATCGGGACAGCTCCGCCTCGGATTCGTTGAGTTCCTTAAGGAGCTTGATCTTGGTACTCTGGCTGGCGGAGAGCTTGCGCCCGGGGACGATCTCGGGCTTGCTGAAGAAATACCCCTGAAAATATTCGAAGCCAAGGCGCTTGCAGACGTTGAACATGTTGATGTTCTCGACTTTCTCGGCCAGGAGCCGGGCCTTGTACCCTTTCAGGCCGTTGACGATGGACATGACCTCGGTCGGCGTCTTGCCCAGGATATCGACCTTTATGATGTCCGCTATCTCGCACAACGGCTCAAAACCCGGATCTCCCACGAAATCATCCAGGGCCAGGGTGTAGCCGTTTGCCTTCAGCTCCCGGCACGCCTCCATGACATCATCCTCGGGCAGCACCGTCTCCAGGATCTCCACCACGCAACGCTCGGATGGAAGTACGTATGGCGCTTGGCCAAGAAGGACATTGCGCGGAAAATTGATCAGCGCCTTGACCTTGCTCCCCATGCCCCGGACTCCCAGAGCGAAGCCGTCGGCGATGACCTGTGTCGTGGCCTGGTCGCCGTCCGTGAACACGGCGGACGGAGTTTCTCCATGCCGAAAAAGGAGCTCGTAGCCCCAAATCTTCATTTCTGCAGTGAAAATGGGCTGCCTGGCGACAAAGATCTTGTCGTAAAACTGTTCAGGCATTTGCTCTGTCATTAAACGCCTCTAAGGCATGAGTGGCGCAAAAGGAAGACCGGCACCCTCTTCCAGGCCCAGCATGAGGTTGGCATTGGCAACGGCCTGACCCGAAGCGCCGCGGCAAAGGTTGTCTATGGCCGAAACCACGATGAGTCTGTCCGTGCGCGGGTCCGTGACCAGCCCGAGATCGCAGAAATTGGTGCCGCGCACCCATCTGGTTTCAGGCAGGGTGCCCTGGGGCAGAAGGCGGACCCACCGTTTGCCCGCATAAAACTCCTGGTAGCAGACCCGGATTTGTTCCAGATCCGCACCGGGGGAAAGTTTGGCGTAGGCGGTGGTCAGGATGCCGCGATTGATGGGCAGCAGGTGCGTGTTGAAGGAGAGGCGTATTTCCCGCCCGACGGCCACGCCCAGCTCCTGCTCAATCTCAGGGGTGTGACGGTGTTTGGTCAGGTTGTAGGCCCGAAACGTGTCCGAGACCTCGCAGAAGAGAGTGCCGACCCCGGCCTTGCGTCCGGCCCCGGTGGTTCCGGACTTGGAATCGACGACCAGATCCTCGGGCGAGATGAGCCCCGCGGCCAGCGCCGGATACAGGGCCAGGATGGCGGATGTCGGATAACAGCCGGGATTGGCCACCAACCCGGCCCCGGCGATGCGTTCGGCGTAGAGTTCGGGCAGTCCGTAAACGGCCTCGGCCAGCAGGGCGGACTGCGTGTGCGGGACCTGATACCAGCTCTCGTAGACCGCGTGGTCGCGCAGACGAAAATCCGCGCTCAAGTCAACGACCCTGGTGCCGAGCCCGCGCAGCTCGGCGGCCATCTCCATGGCCGTGCAGTGAGGGACGGCCAGGAAGACGAGGTCGCACTCAGCGGCCAGCACCGTGCAGTCCGGGGCTGATATCTCAAGATCGCCAAGCTTTGTGCCCTGCAGGAAGGGATAAATCTTTTGCAGGGGCTGCCCGGCCTCCTTGCGTGACGTGACCTTGGTCAGGCGCAGGCCGGGATGGCCAAGCAGGATGCGGGTCAACTCCATTCCCGTGTAGCCGGTAACCCCGACCAGACCGACGCGCTTCATCATCCTCGATCCCCCTATTTCGCCTTCTGCACGTATTTCATGCGCAGTTCAAAAAGCATGTCCCGAAGCAGCCGGGCTTCCTGATCCGTCAGATTGCCCCTAGTCTTGCTTTCGAGCATGCACAGGATGTCGATGGTCTGCTTGGCGGCCAGCACGTTTTCCATAACCTGACCGGTCTCGGGCTCTGGTACCTCGCCCAGATAGACCAGGGCGGAAGAGCTCATGGACAGGACAAAGGTCCCAAAATCCAGCTGAGGCATTTCCGGACAGGAACAGGACAATTCCTCATATTCTTCGGCCAATTTCTTCTCTTCGCTCATATTCACTCCTTACGCCCGAATTTCGGGGCAACCGTCGCGCAGCGCTTCTTCATAGGCATTCACGGCATCTTCCAGATACGTCCTGGCGGCGCAATATCCACCGGCCGCATGCAAGCCCACGCGCAGGGCGTGAAGTCCCGCCAGGACGTCGCTCCAATCCACATGGCCCATGTGGCCGAGCCTTACGAGGCTCTTCTTGAGTTCGCCCTGGCCCCCGGCCATGATCACTCCGCAGCGTTCCGCCGCCACCTTGAGCACTTCGCTTCCATCGACGCCCACCGGCAGCTTGATGGAGGTCAGACCCCAGGTGAAATGTGTCTTGGCCAGAAGTTCAAGGCCCATGCTCACCGCTCCGGCCCGGGCCATGGAGGTCAGGGCCCATTGCTTGGCGTACACAGCCTCAAGGGTCTGTTCCCTGAACAGATCGAGGCTCACGGCCAGCCCTTGCAGCAGGTTGACCGGGGACGTGAAGAGGGTCTGGTGGCCCAGACTCTTGTCCCGCTCGGCCAGCAGGTTGAAATAGAAATTGGAGGAACCGACCGCGCGCACCCTGTCCCAGGCGCGCTCGCTTAGGGCGAGCAAGGCCAGGCCGGGCGGAAGCATGAGGCCCTTCTGGGACCCGGTCAGCAGGCAGTCGATGCTCCAGGCGTCCATGGGGCAAGGCGAAATTCCGACAGCCGAGATGCCGTCGACGACAAGAAGCACGTCTTTGTCCCTAGTCACCGCGCCAAGCTCGTGCACGGGATGCAGCACCCCGGTGGAGGTCTCCGAGGCCTGGACCAGCACGCCGCGAAGCGAGGGGTCCGCCTCCAAGGCCGCTCGCACATCCCCGGCGGCAACGGCGTCGCCGTTTTCAAGGACCAGGGAGGTGACCACAAGGCCATGAGCCTCGGCGATCTCGCGCCAGCGCTCTCCGAACTTCCCGCCCTCGACAACGAGCACCTTTTCGCCGGGCGCGAAGAGGTTGGTCACGGCCGCGTGCATGGCTCCCGTGCCGGAACAGGACAGAGGCAGGACCTGCTGCGTGGTGCCGAAGAGATACTTGAGGCCGGGCTGAATGCGCTCCATGACCTGCACGAAATCGCGCTTGCGGTGATGGACCATGTCCTTGGCCAGGGCCAGGCGAACCTCCTCCGGCAAGGGAGTGGGGCCGGGTGTCAGCAATCTTGATTTATTGAGCATATCGTATCCGCAAAAGATGTTTGCAAATGTTTATTGATGAGCCGCGCTCCAGTCCTCGCCAACGCCCCAATCAACCACGAGGGGCACGGAGAGGCTGTACACGGAGGACATGATCCCGGCGACGGCCTGGCCCACTTCCCGGGCCTTTGCCGCCGGGGCTTCGAGCAGAAGTTCGTCGTGAATCTGCAGGATCAGGCTCGCGTCTAATTCGCCAATAACCGGGCTCTTGTCCACTTCGAGCATGGCCTTTTTGATGATATCCGCCGCCGAGCCCTGGACCACGGTGTTGATGGCCATGCGCCTAGCCTGCTGCGCCATGTTCACGTTGCGGGAATTGATCCCGGGCAGCATGCGCCTTCTCCCGGCCAGGGTGGTGACATAGCCCAGAGATCTGGCCCCGGCCTCGATCTCCTCGTAGAACTCCCGCACGCGGGACAGTTTGCTGAAGTAGACCGCGATGAACTCCTTGGCCTCCTTCAGGCTGATGCCAAGCTCCCGCCCCAGCTTCTGCGGGCCCATGCCGTAGAGCAGGCCGAAATTGATGGTCTTGGCCTTGCGCCGCTCGTCGGCGCTGACCTCGGCCTTGTCGAAGAGAATCCCGGCCGTGCGGGCGTGGATGTCGTGACCGGCGGCAAAGGCGTCCGTGAGGGTCGGATCCCCGGACATGTGCGCCAGCACCCTGAGCTCGACCTGCGAATAGTCCGCGGCCACAAGCCGGTTTCCCGGCGCGGCCACGAAACAGGAGCGCATGCGCGGACCGAGCACTCCCCTGATGGGTATGTTCTGCAGGTTGGGATTGCTGCTCGAAAGGCGGCCGGTGGCCGTGGCCAGCTGGTTGAAGGTGGTGTGGATGCGCCCGTTCTTGTCGGCCAGCCGGGGCATGGGCTCAAGATATGTGGAGCGCAGCTTCTCGTACATCCTGAATTCAAGCACGTCGGCGACGATGGGATGCTCCCCGGCCAACCCTTCAAGCACGCTGCTGGACGTGGATTGAGCCCCGCCCGGAGTCTTCTGCTTGCTGGCCAGGCCCAGCCTTGAAAAAAGCACCTCGCCCAATTGCTGGCTGGAGCGGATGTTGAACTCTTCTCCGGCCTGCTCATGAATTTTCTGCGTCAGCCGATCCAGCTCGGTCTGGACCATGGAAAGAAAATCCTGGAATCTGGCCTCGTCGATGCGGATGCCGCGTTTCTGCATGCGCACCAGCACCTCGGTCAGGGGCAGCTCAAGGTCCTGCATGAGTCCGAGCAGCTCCGAACCGGCAAGCCGCGCACGCAGCAGGCGGCCTACGGCAAGCACTGCCTGTCCGTGATTTTCACGGTGCACGTCGATCTCGTCACCCAGGCCGTCGCGAATCCGCTCCAGGGTGTAATTGCGCTCTTCAGGGCTCAAAAGATATGCGGCAAGCTCTATGTCGAAGACTTCGGCGCAGGCCGAGAGATCAAGACGGCCCTGTTCGAGCACGCCCTTGTAGGAAGTCACGAACACATGCGCCCCGGTCAGCGCACGGCACAGATCCGAGGCCGCGCCCATGTACAGGAGCTCTTCGGCATCCGTGCCCAGAATCCATTTTTCGCCCTCGGCATAAAGGCCCACGTCCTTGCCGGCCATGGCCTCAAGACTTGGAACCAGACGCGGTTCAACCCGCGCCGGGCCGGGTTTTTCATCACCGTCCGGGACCGGATCGGTCTTGACGGCCGCTTCCGGCTGGGTACCGGCCGTATTGGCGCGCCCGTTCTTGCGGGCCAGGGCCTGAAATTCCGACAACAGGGAGCGGAACTCATATTCCTTGAAAAAATCCAGCGCCCCGCCGTCAACCTCGCCCACGGCCAGATCGTCAAGACCGTACTCCATGCACATGTCCGTGCGCAGGGTGGTCAGCTCCCGATACACGAAGACCTGCTCCATGTGCGGGGCGAGCAGGGTCTGCTCCTTGGCCGTGAGCCGGTCGAAATTTTTCTTGAGCTCATCAAGGCTCGGAAAGCGCCGCAGAAAGCCCATGGCCGTCTTCGGGCCCACTTTCGGGATGCCGGGGATGTTGTCCGCCGCGTCACCGGTCATGGCCTGAAAATCCGCCCACTGGTCCGGCTTGAGGCCCGTCTCCTCCACAAAGCCTTCGCGGGTGATGAGCTTCTCCTTACCCTGGGCGGGGTCCCACATGACCACGTTCTCATCCAGGCACTGCCGCAGATCCTTGTCCGCGCCGACAATGACCACGCTGCGGTCTTCCTTGAAACGGGCGGCCAGGGAGGCGATGCAATCGTCGGCCTCTCCGCCTTCGGCTTCAAGCACGCGAATGCCCAAAAGCCTGAGTCCGGCCTTCAAGGGTTCGAGCTGCGCGGCAAGCCCTTCGGGCATGCGGGGCCGATTGGCCTTGTAGGAGGGCAGAAGCTCGTGTCTGAAGGTGGGGGCACGGCCGTCGGTGACAAAAACGAGGTGGGACGGGTTCTCTTCGCGCAGGAGTTTCAGGACCAGCTTGAAGACGATATACATGGCGCTGGTCGGAAACCCGTCGGAGCGCTTGAAATCGGGATAGGCGTAAAAACCGCGATAGATGAAGGCGTGGCCGTCGATCAAAAAAAGCGGCTCGGTTTTGAGTCCGAGCCTTGTTTGCAAACTCATGCGCCCTCCGGTTTGGTGGAAGCGGGGCCGGTTACGAGGCCCCGTTCGGTGCTGTCTCCAGCTCTTTCTTCTTTTTCTTCACATCCGCTCCGCCATGCAGGCGCTCCCACACAAACTGGCTGGCATGCTGACAGCCCAGCTTCTCCATGGGAATCTCGGCCCGGGCCATGGACTTGTGTCCTCCGGCCGAACCCACGTCGCCGAAAAGGCGCTTGGCGAACTTGCCCATGTCACGGCGCAGGCCGTCACCACGAAACACGACAACGAGCTTGTCCTCGCTGATGCCGCTGATCATGGTCGTAGACAGCCCGTGCACGCGCAGGAAAAAATCGGCCAGGACGACCAGGATGTCGGAAGAATCGACCTTGCCCATGAAAATGGTGATGGTCTTGCCGGTGACGCGCATCTTGCGGAAAGCCTGGGTGAAGTACTTGAGCCACTCCAGGCGGAATTCCGAGCGGATGATCTTGTGCAGCAGGGGTTTGTTGTAGAATTTCGAGAGATAGCGAAAAGCCTTCATGTCGTTGTCATGAAACTCGCGCTCGAAACTCTGGGTGTCGGTCTTGATCCCGTACAAAAGGGCGGTGGCCAGCAGCTTCCCCGGACGCAGGCCCAGATTGTAGAGATACTCGGTCATGATGGTCGCGTTGGAACCGTACTCGGAAACGATCTCGACGAAATCGGCTTCCACGGGCGTCCCCGCGACCTTGGGATGATGGTCGATGACCACGGAAAAATGGATGTTCGCGAAATCCGGGTGGTGGTGCGGCTGGGAATCGACCAGCGCAAAGCGGTCGTACTGGGCCAGAAGAAGCGGATTGAGCTTCTTGGTCGCGATGCGCAAAAGACGGATCATGGCCAGGTTGTCGGGCCTGGTGATCTCGTTGACATGGGCGATGGCGACCTGCTCCACACGACCGGCGAGGATGCGCTTCAATGCCATGGCCGAAGCCAAGGCGTCAGGATCGGCATTGATGAGGATCAGCCAGCGCTCATTTTTATTCAGCAATTCTTGAAGCTTGGCTAGCTTCGGATCCAGCTTTCGAAAATAGGCCATGACCTTCTCACTTGAGTTTTTGGGCCAACCCGGCAACGACCAGATACACACTTGTACTGACACTGGCAATTTCACGGTTGAGTTGGCCCAGATCACGGGCAAATGCCCGTATTTCGCCATCGAATGCAAGAGGCCCAAGCCCCATTTCAGTCGAGACTAAAATCAGATTTCCGCCTTCGTGGAACTGAAGGCGGGCAAAAAAATCATCTCTCTTGCGCCTGGCGTCTTCCCGGCTTTGGCCCGCCAGCGAAAACATCCAGAAATCAAGACTGTCCACCAGGACACTGCCGCCAAGGGGGGCCAGGGCTCCAAGCGCGCCTGCCAGGTCGGTGTCCACTTCCTGTACCGCTATTTCCGCATCCCGGCTCAGACGATGGGTAATGATCTGCCGCCGAAAGGCAAGGTCCCGGGATTTCCCCGTGGCCACAAGCGTCCAGGGGCGCGGCCCCCGGCACAACAGCTCAAGTCCGAAATCGGATTTGCCGGACTTGTTCCCGCCAAGGATCAGATCAATCATGATGCATGCCCCACCCAAGCAGCCAGGACCGAAGCAGATTCAGGGAACGCCCGAGCTCTTCAAGGGAAAAGATTTCAACCACCAGCGTTTCATCCCCCTTCAGGCGTAACAGGATATCGCGCAACAGGTTCGGATCGGGCAACTGCCCAAGGCCCGCATGTCCGCGCTCCGATTCTCCGCCGTAAATGTGGAGAATGCGCACGCGCTCGAAAAATCCTGGCAGGTCCATCACTCTTTCCTGCCCGTAACTGACCATGTGCCCCACATCCAGACAGACTCCAAGCCCAAGGGCGCCTATCTCGTCCCAGAGCTCGCAAAGATCCCTCTCGCGCGTGTTTTCCAGCCAGAGCCTGGAAGACAGGCCGGGCCTGTGCCGCAGCAGTCCGGAAAGGTCCCCGGGCTCAGGAGGATGGAGCACATAACCGCGTGGGCGCAGAAAGGCAATTTTTTGCTCAAGAGCGAAAATGACGTCGCCGACGGCGGCCGGACCGTCCTTCCAGGGCAGGTCGAGGGGCAGATGGGCATGATAGCCAAGGCCAAGCCCTGGCAGATCCGCGGGCAGATCAAGCTCATCGTACTCCAGGCAACCGCGAGTCTCAAGAAGCATGAGCGCGACCTCCCCCACCATGGAAGAAAGTGCCCGGCAATTGGGCCCGACCCGGTCGGGAATGACGCAGGATGGGGCGGCCAGTCGAAATCGCATGGGGGTCAAAAGAGACTCAGCTGCCGTTCACTCAGGCGCACATGACGCTTGATGGCGCTCTTGCGCAGCATGTCCTGGGGCAAACGGCGCACCAGGGACGACAGGGCGAGTTTCAGGGTCTTGCCGAAAACGCGCCGGCTGGCGCAATGGCTGAGAAAGAGCATGGACTTGGCCCGGGTCAGGCCGACGTAGAAGAGGCGGCGTTCCTCGTCCATGTCGAGCACATTGTCGTCGCCGGGCTTGCCAAGGAGCATGTCCATGCCCGCAAAGGGCAGGATGCCCTCTTCAAGGCCAGGCAGAAACACGACCTCGAATTCAAGCCCCTTGGCCCCGTGCATGGTCATGATCTGTACTTTCTGCGCCTTGGCCCTGATGGCGCAGAGCTCGGTTTCAAGCCTGACCATGTTCAAAAGCCCGCGCCAGCCCGAGCAGACCTGGAAGGTCTTGACCAGGTCCACGAAAGCCTTGCTCTTCCAGAACAGCGCGTCAAAAGGCGGGGTCGCGGAGAAATGGACGGCCATGGCCAGCGGGCCCTTCTCGACCACGTCCTCGGGACAGGACGGGATCTGTTCGTCCAGGGCGTCGGGCAGCCCGAGCACGTTTCCGGCAATACGCAAGATGAGGTCCACCCGGGCATCGACAAAAAAGGATTCCTGTTCGGGCACGGAAACGGGTATCCCGGCACCCTCCAGAGCCTTGGCGATGGGCGGGATGAGAGCCTTGAAGCGCACCAGAACGGCGATGTCGCCGGGGGAAATGTTCTTTCCCTCGTGCGTGTCGGCCTGCCAGTGCCCCGTGCCCCCCAGAAGCTCGCGCACCCGCCCCGCGATCCAGCCCGCCTCCTGCTCGGCGCCCTGGGCTTCGAACAGCACAAGGGACGCCGACAGGGATTTCCGGGCCACCAGGGTCTGCCTCTCCGTGAATAGATGCGCCGCAAGGCTCAGGATCTGCTGCGCCGAGCGGTAGTTGTGCACCAGCCTGATCCTCTTGAGATCCGGCCACAGATCGCGCAGCCTGGCCTCGACATTGCGCACCGCGCCACGAAATCCGTAAATGGCCTGGTTCGGGTCCCCGATGGCAAAAAAACCCCGCCCGCCCTGGGAGCAAAGCATCGTGACCAGTCCGAGCTGCAGCGCGGAGAGATCCTGCACCTCGTCGATCAGAACGTGATCGTAGTCCGGGACGCATTGGCCAAGCTCCAGGTGTTCAAACCAGAATTCGAGCAGGTCGGTGTAATCGACCAGATTGAAGCGGACCTTGTCGTCCAGATAGCGTCTGGTGTGTTCGCCGGGAATGCGCACCCCGTCTTCGCGGGCCAGGGATTGCTCGTTCCACGCGGTCCTTAGCTCCTTGCCCTGCAGATCGGGATTGGCCGCCGCGAAAAGCCTGCGGCTGCTCTCCTCGGAAAGAAGGATCGGGGCCTCTCCCATGACGGAGGTCCAGTACTCAAGCCCTAGGGCGTGCAGGGTGTCGGTCTTGGGCAGCACGGGCAGGCCTGGACAAAGCCGCTGCAGGCGGTCTTTCAATTCCCGCGCGGCCTTGCGGGTGAAGGTCAGGATCAGGATTCGCGCCGGATCGGCGCCCTGTTCGAGCAGGTGCCGCACCCGTCCCATGAGGGTCTGGGTCTTGCCCGTGCCGGGACCGGCCAGGACCAGCACCGGCCCGGGTCCGGCAAGAATCGCGGCCATCTGCATTTCATTGGCCGCCAGGACCGTGTCCTCCGGCAAGGGGGACGCCTCCGCGCTGGTCTTCCGCCAGCGCTGTCCCAAGACTTCCGGCGGCGCGGACCGGGCGGCCATGGACAACATGCGTCCGTGTTTGAATTCGAGCAGTTCCTGAGGGGCGAACATGGAAATGCGCCCATACTCGCCGTCATAGCCCGAATGCCTGTGCACCACGCCCTGACGCATCCTGCGCACTGCCTCGGCCAAAACCGTGGAGGAGCGCCGCAGATCCTCTTCGGGGACGCAGCGCAATATGTTGAACTCTGAACCGAAATCCCGCACCAGTTGATTGTACATGCCGAGCACTTTCTTTGTGCCTGGGCCCACTCCCAGAATTTCCGAAAGGACTTCGGTCAGGGGCACCAGGGACGAGAATCCCGGATGATGGGCGGGCCGCACGGGCAGATCCCGGTCCGAGAGGGCAAAGATGCGATTGAGCACGCCGATTGTCAGAGGTTTGCCGCAGACCGGACAAAGCCCCCGATGCGCGGCCGTCTCCTGGGGTTCAAGCACCACCCCGCATTTACGGTGGCCGTCGAGATGGTATTTCCCTTCCTCGGGATAGAATTCAAGGGTGCCTTCAAAACGCGTCGTTTCGCTCTTGCGCCCCAGGGCGGCGCGAATGCCCGCAAAAGACATTTCCCCTGAAAAAATATTGACTTCCCGTCCCAGTTTTTCCCCGGAATGGGCATCGGAATTCGACACCAGTGTGAAACGATCCAGGGCGCTGACCATCCAGTTCATTTCGGGATCGGAGGACAGGCCGGTTTCCAGGGCGAAGATTTCTGCACTCAAATCCTCGAAACAGTCTTCGATACGATCAAAGCCGGACTTCGAGCCGAAAAGGGAAAACCACGGAGTCCAGATATGGGCGGGAATGAGATAGGCCAGCGGATCGGTTTCCAGAACCATTTCAAGAAGATCATGCGCATCGAGTCCGAGAATGGGGCGGCCGTCCGAAGCGAGATTGCCGACCTGCGCCAGACGGGTGTTGAACCTGAGGGCCGCGTCGATGCTCGGCATGAAGACCAGATTGTGGATTTTGCGGACCTTGCCCCTCTTCTTGTAGATGGAGCTGATTTCGGTGCAGAGCATGAACCGGATGTGCGCCGTGTTCATGCTCCCGGAATACCAGGGCAGTTCCTGTTCGAGGGCCTTGTCATCGCGCAGGCGCAGCAGTCCGCTTTCCTCGGCTTCGAGCTGTCCGGTGATGATGTCCATCCAGCCCGGGTGGGTGAAGTCGCCCGTGGCCAGGATGTCGATGCCCTTGATCCCGGCCCAGGCCACCAGATTTCTCGGTGTGAGGTTCTTGCTCGTGGCCCGGGAAAATTTGGAATGAATGTGCAGGTCGGCGATGAAATTGTTCACGTTGTATCCTGGGGATCCTTTTGGGTCCGGAAAAAGGAGAGGTCCTGAACCAGCACGGCCCGGGTTCCTCCCGAGGGAATATTGACAAGATCAATGAATGTTCCGTTCTGAGCCGCGAGCCTGCGGGCGATGGCCAGGCCCAGACCCGAGCCCACGGCCTTGCTGGTCACGAACGGATCGAAGCACTTGTCCAGCATGTCCGGCGCCAGCCCCGGACCATTGTCGGCAATGATCAGGGTTCTGCTGTCCTGCCCGTGCGTCTCACGGATGCTGATCTTCGGATTTTCCGTATTTTCAAGAGCCTGCAAGGCATTGACCAAAAGATTTATGAGGATCTGGTGCAACTGGTTGCGATCAAAATAAAACGGCTCGTCCCCGACTTCAATTTCGATTGCAACTCCTTGATATTGAAGGCGAAGTGGCATGAGCACATGCTCCAGCTCCCTTGCCAGATCAAGGGCTGCCAGCTCGGGCGCCTTGGGGCGGGCAAAGATCAGGAAATCCTTGAGCAGAAAATCAAGTCGGTCGATATCGCGCAGTATGACCCGTGAGAGCCTGTCGGAAAATTCCTTTTCCAGATCATCCGAGAGAAGAAGCTGAAGACTGGTCTTGATCCCGGCCAGCGGGTTCTTCATTTCATGGGCCAGACCGGCTGCCAGTTCGCCGACGCTGGCCAGCTTCTCCATTTCCTTGACCTGCCGTTCGAGTCTTTGCACTTCGGTGATGTCGGAAAAAAGAATCATCCAGCCCTGATTTTCGGGCAATTCGGTGATCTTGAACCCGAAAACCAGTCCACGCTCATTGCTTATGACCATGTTCCGTCGCAGACAGGCAAGTTCGCGATCATTCCAGAAGGGAAGAAACTCGGGGAAATAGACATCGAATCTGGTGCCGATCATCTCGTTGCGATCGTGTCCGGGAAGCCAGTTCAGGGTGCGTTGATTCACGGTCGTGATTCTGCCGTCATTATTCACGACCAGAAGTCCGGCATCGATCCAGTCAAAAACGCGGTATTTAATCTCCTCGGCTTTGCGCAGGGCTTCTTCCTGCTCAATGATCCTGTATAAAAGACGATTCTCCGCCGTGCGGCTCAATTTGACCAGCGAGCTGACCAGAATGAGCGCAAGCGTCAGCAAGCTGTAATTATAGGCAAGGTCGGAACCGCGAATGTGAGCCTGATCCCAATAGTGCGGAAAGTAGAATTGAAAACAGGATATTATGAAAAGAAGAACCCAGACAAGAAAAGAGGAAATTATTATCGTTTTAAATCCGATTATCCGGCCATAGAAAAAAAGGCATAATATATAAAGAAAAACAAAAGAGCTAAATGATCCACCAGTTAATACAACCCACCAAGTCGTTAGAAAAATATCTGCAAAAAGCTGAATTCTGAATAATAGAAAAGAGCTGATGAATCTTTTTGCTGCCAGAAGATATATGATACTTAATGAAAAACCGCTTATGAAAAACAGAATATACTGAAAATCTCTGTTTAATTCTAGCCTCATGCCTCTATCCGAGATATTGACGATCTCGGCCAAGGCCAAAACCAAAAGAAAGACCATGATCCCGAGACGGATCACGGAGAATTTGATGTAGAAATTTTTGAATTCGTCGGAAGGTTTCAGTACAGGGTTATTGTCCACAATCCCTAGGATCTCCCTGCAGTTTTTCCACCGCATGCTTGAGCGCGGGCAAGATGGCGTGCAGATTTTCGCGCACGGCCTTGGGGCTTCCCGGCAGATTGACAATCAGGGAGAGTCCCATGACTCCGGCCACGGCGCGGGAAATCATGGCATGCGGAGTCTTGGCAAGGGAGGTTTGGGTCATGGCGCGTTCAAATCCTGGAAGGCGCTTGTCCAAAAGAGGCAGGGTCACTTCGGGCGTGATGTCGCGGGGGCCTACTCCGGTTCCGCCGGTGGTGAAGACAAGATCGAAGCCCTGGAAGAGGCAACAGTCCACAAGGGCTGCTTTCAGGATTTCAGACTCGTCGGGAATGATCATTCCCCGGGCAAGGTCTATCTCCATGGCTTCCATGGCCGCGTCGCGAATGGCCGGTCCGCTGGCATCGACGCGCTCGCCCCGAGAACCCTTGTCGCTCAGAGTGATCCAGGCCAGGGAAAAACCCCGCCGGGACCGCGTGCACGAAAATTCTCCCGGTACGAACACGCCCTTTTCCTTTCGTGCAACCCAGGCAGGCATGAAGAGTCCGTCTTCCCGGCAGAGCCGAATCCGGTTTTCAAGCTGCACGGAGCAGGTTGGGTCATGGATGATGTCGCCAGCCCGCAGCTTTTCATCAGCATCGAACCAGCCATGAATCAGCGGATGATCCTGTCCCTGACCAATGATCACCGTACCGGCGGTATAGGCATCCTTCCAGGTAACACGCATGCAGGCCCCTTGTGCTTCGATTTTTTTTTGTATTGACCTGTTTTGCCTACCAAAGCCCGGCGCGGTTGTCATTACCGCAATCAGCCGGCACTTGTCCGTGAAGTGGGTCTGGAGTAGTGCTTTGCTGTCTTGAAACAGCACCAAAAGGATCAATCCCATGAAAGGAATCATTCTGGCCGGAGGCTCGGGCACACGCCTCTATCCCTTGACTCTCGGCACCAGCAAACAGCTTCTCCCCGTTTATGACAAACCCCTCATCTACTATCCCCTGTCCATTCTCATGCTGGCGGGGATAAGGGACATTCTCATCATCTCCACTCCCCAGGACCTGCCGCGCTTCAAGGACGTGCTCGGAGACGGCAGTGAACTTGGCCTTAAGTTCTCCTATATCGTGCAGCCCTCGCCCGACGGATTGGCCCAGGCCTTCATCCTCGGCGCGGACTTCATCGGTACGGACAGCGTC
Source organism: Desulfomicrobium macestii (assembly GCF_014873765.1). NCBI lineage: Bacteria > Pseudomonadati > Thermodesulfobacteriota > Desulfovibrionia > Desulfovibrionales > Desulfomicrobiaceae > Desulfomicrobium > Desulfomicrobium macestii. The sequence goes on from NZ_JADBGG010000003.1 coordinate 53,479, forward strand.
TGCCTCGTCCTGGGCGACAACATCATCTACGGCGAAGGCCTGTCCAAGGTTCTGAAAAGCTGCGCCAGACTCGACAAGGGCGGCATCGTCTTCGGCTATCCGGTCAAGGATCCGCAACGCTATGGAGTCGTGGAATTCAACTCCTCGGGCGAGGTGGTCAGCATCGAGGAAAAACCGCAAAAACCAAAATCGAAATACGTTATTCCGGGCATTTATTTCTATGACAACGAAGTCGTCGAAATCTCGAAAAACCTGCGCCCCTCCCCGCGCGGGGAGCTTGAGATCACCGATGTCAATCGCGAGTACCTGCGCCGCGGCAGCCTCAAGGTCGAACTGCTCGGCCGGGGATATGCCTGGCTCGACGCCGGAACCCACGAATCCCTGCAGCAGGCGGGCAGTTTTGTTCAGGCCATCCAGGACAGACAGGGTTTCAAGATCGCCTGCATCGAGGAAATCGCTTTTTCGAAAGGGTTCATTGATGCAGGCCAGCTCAAACTGCTGGCCGCTCGATTCAAAAAAAACGAGTACGGAAAATATCTCGATGAAATCGCTGATGAGCCTGTTTAAACTCATATAAATCAAAATGTTATCATACAAAGGAACACTTGGTGAAAACTTTGTTCCAAACATGTCCCCATGTTCCTTGTTTTTCAGGAAGCCCGAATCAGGCAACCTGAAAAACAATCAACCTGAAAATTACCAAACTATTAAATTACAAATATTTCAATATGTTGATTAAGAAACGCACATAATGTGCCCACTAATAATCCCAATAACCTAATCTTTTCTTTATTTAAGAGGCTCAAAAGACCTTGAAGACTGAACTCTTTTTCTCACGATTGAAGTCTGGGGCCTTCTCCAGTACAGAGAAAAACCGATCAAGAAGAATCAATTATTTTCAATAGCTATACAATAATTTCAAGGAAAGTGAGGTATCCATGGACGTTATGAAAATGCCGGCTGATCTGCCCGACGTAAATCTCAATTCCAACGCCGAGTTGGTGCTGAAAAAACGTTATCAGCGAAAGGGGCTGGATGGGACGCCCATCGAGACCGCCAAGGAAATGTTCTGGAGGGTGGCGGCAAGCATAGCATCCATGGAAAAGAACTACCCCTCTTCGCCGTTCAAGACCAAGGATCTGGCCCGCACATTCTATACGTTGATGACGCAGTACGATTTTCTGCCCAATTCCCCGACACTCATGAACGCCGGAACTGAACTGGGACAACTGGCGGCCTGCTTCGTTCTGCCTGTCGGGGACTCCATGGACGAGATTTTCGATGCGGTGAAACACGCGGCGCTGATCCACAAGTCCGGCGGCGGAACGGGTTTTTCCTTCACTCGCCTGCGCCCCAAGGACAGCCGGGTCGGTTCAACCGGCGGCGTTGCTTCCGGGCCCATCTCCTTTCTCAAGATTTTCAACACCGCGACCGAGCAGGTCAAACAGGGTGGAACCAGGCGCGGGGCCAATATGGGCATTCTGCGCGTCGACCATCCCGATATCCTGGAATTCATTCGGGCCAAGGAACGCGAGGGAGACCTCAACAATTTCAACCTGTCCGTGGCGTTGACCGAAAAATTCATGCAGGCCGTTGAAAACGATGAGGAATATCCCCTTATCGCCCCGCAATCGCAGGAGGTCATCGAAACGCTGAAGGCACGCGAAGTCTTCGAACTTCTGGTGCGCAAGGCCTGGGAGAGCGGAGATCCGGGGATCATCTTCATCGACCGCATCAACCGCGACAACCCCAACCCCGACCAGGGCGAGATCGAGAGCACCAATCCGTGCGGCGAGCAGCCCCTGCTGCCTTACGAAGCCTGCAACCTCGGCTCCATCAATCTGGCCCGGTTCGTGCTCGAAAAGGACGGCGGGATCGAGGTCGACTGGGACAGGTTGCGTGAAGTGGTGCACCTCAGCGTCCGTTTTCTGGACAACGTCATCGACGCTTCGGAATATCCGCTGGAACGCATCACGGAGACCGTGCGCAAGAACAGGAAGATCGGACTTGGCGTCATGGGCTGGGCAGATCTTCTGTACCAGCTGGGACTGCCCTACGACAGCCGCCGGGCCATCGTGCTCGCCGAGCAGATGATGGATTTCATCCAGAAGGAATCAAGGTCGGCGTCCAAGAAACTCGCCATGGAGCGCGGACCCTTTCCGTCCTACGAGACCTCCATCTACAAGGAACAGAATCTGGGGCCCTACCGCCACGCCACGACCACGACCATCGCCCCCACGGGCACCCTGTCCATCATCGCCGGATGCTCGTCCGGGGTGGAGCCTCTTTTTGCCCTGTGCTTCGTGCGCCAGGTCATGGACGGCGAAAAGCTGACCGAGGCCAACAGCTTCTTCGTCAAGGCCTTGCACGATCAGGGCTGTTATTCCGAAAAGCTCATGGCCGAGGTGATTGAAAAGGGCTCGGTCCGGAACATGGAATTTCTCCCCGAGGAACTGCGCAGTGTCTATGTCACCTCCATGGACATCGATCCGCAGTGGCATCTCAAGATGCAGGCGGCCTTCCAGAAGCATACCGACAATGCCGTATCCAAGACGGTCAACCTGCCCAATTCGGCCACCCAGGAAGACATCTACAAAATCTACTGGATGGCCTATGAAGAGGGCTGCAAAGGCGTCACGGTCTACCGCGACGGCTGCAAGAGCGTGCAGGTCCTGTGCACCGGAGAAGGCCAGAAGGATGAAAAGGGCGATGACCATTGCCGTCCCATGGACCGGCCCGACATCGTCTACGGATTCACGCAGAAGGTGCGCACCGGCCTTGGCGATCTTTACCTGACGGTCAACGAGGTCAACGGCAAGCCCTTCGAGGTTTTCACCACCATCGGCCGGTCGGGCAGATCCATCACGGCCAAGGCCGAAGCCATTGGACGGCTGGTTTCCCTGGCGCTGCGTTCCGGGGTGCATGTTCGTGAAATAGTCAAGCAGCTCAAGGGGATCGGCGGAGAGCATCCTGTTTTTCAGAAAAAGGGCATGCTTCTCTCCATTCCCGACGCCGTGTCCTGGGTGCTTGAAAACAAGTATCTGCAGGGAACGACACCGAGCAGTTCCTATAAATCCCTGTCCAAGACCGAGTGCCCGGAATGCACCACGGAGCTGGTCTTTCAGGAAGGGTGTTTTGTCTGTCCGTCCTGCGGCTTCACCAAGTGTGGATGATCGGACAGGATCATGGAGCAGTCTAACGGGATAGAGCAGTTTCTGCGCAGCATGATGGCCATTCTGGCCAGCAGGGCCATGAGCGCGGCGGAGAAGCTCCATTGCGGGGGCATGCTCATCCAGACGAGGATCAAGAGCCGCAACGCCTCGGTCATGTTGTTCGACGATGAAAAACGGGGACTCAAGGTCGTTGCGGCCAGCCGGAAGGAGATAGTGGGGCTGACTCAGCCCCTCTCTCCGGAAAGCATTTCCGGATATGTGTGTACGCACAAGGTTCCGCTTCTGATCGAGGATATCGAAACCGATCATCGTTTTTGCTGCCGTAACGGCAACTACAAGACCAAATCGCTCATTTCCGTGCCCCTGCTTTCCGATCAGGAACGGGTCATTGGGGTCATAAACGTTTCCGACAAGGAAGGCGGGGGGCCTTTCACCAAGTCCGATTTGTCCGCCCTCCTCGAATATGCGGCCTGGATCACTCCCCTGATCGAGAGCCTGGCCATGTTCGAAAGACTGGAGGCGGAAAAGGAGCGGTATCAGGAATTGGCGCAGGAGCTTGAGATCAAGCAAAAAGAGCTGATCATCGCCTCCACCGAGCGCTCCGAACTGGTGCAGATGGTGGTCCACGATTTTAAAAGCCCCCTTTCTGCCGTCATCTCCAACATGGATCTGTTGTCGTATCTCGGGCCCAGCGAATCCCAGAAACCGATCATCGAGACGGCCTTCAAGGGAGCGAGCAAGCTTCTGGAAATGATCGACGAATTTCTGCACATAGCGCGTGTCGATGAATGTCAGGAGCGTGGAGTCATCCCCTGTCCGGTCTCTTTTCTGCCCCTTGTGCATGAGCAGATTGAAGCTCTCATGCCCTTGGTCCGTGAAAAGAACATGACCATTGAAAATCAGTGCGAGCTTGATGTTCAGGTTCTGGGCGATCCCATGCTGCTTGGACATTTGGTTCAGAATCTGATTTCAAACGCCATAAAGTATACGCCCGTGAATGGGCGGATCAGGGTGGGGATGGGCGCCTGGGAATCGCGCAGAACGGCGGATCCCACGCATACGGTGCTCAAGTTCTGGGTCGAGGATGATGGCGAGGGGATCGAGGATCGCTACAAGGAATCCATTTTCGACAAGTTCGTGCGTACGGAAAAATCAGTTGAAAGCGGGATAAAGGGAACCGGTATCGGACTTTTCATCTGTCGCAAGATAGTGAACATGTTTCAAGGCAAGATCTGGGTGGAGGATGTCACTCCGCACGGCAGCAGATTTTGCGTCATTCTTTTCATCCCCGAGGAAAATTGAGATGGACAAAAATATCACCGTGATGGTGGTTGAAGATATCCTGTCTGCCAGGGAGACGGTCTTGAACCTTTTGCGGGCCCTTGGCTTCACTCATTTTCTGGAGGCGGAGAACGGCGAGGCGGCTCTTGAAAAAATCAAGGACGGCGTTCCCGGCCTGATCATTTCCGACTGGAACATGCCGAAGATGAACGGCCTGAGCCTGTTGCGCGCTGTGCGTTCAAGGCCGGAAACTCCCTACATTCCCTTCATATTTCTGACTTCCAAATCCGAGGTGGAGGACGTGGCTCTGGCCTCGGACGGCGGCGCTTCGGCCTATCTGGTCAAACCCTTGACCATCAAGGCTTTGTCCGAGGCCTTGAACACGGTTTTCGATGGGGGCTTTGAACAGGATTTTGAACTGCTCAAAGCGGAGATCCAGAATTTGTGCGCGGCAAAGGAACAGGCCAAGGCTCTCGATCTTTTGCGCCGCTTTGAATTGCTCTATCCTTCCCAGATGCAGAGGATACGACTTGCGCATGTGCGGGTGCTGACGGAATTTTCCGATTTTTCCAAGGCCGAGGAGATGCTCTGTGAAATACTGGCCGCGAACCCGCTTTTCGCCAGAGGCTGGGAAACCATGGCCAAGGTCCAGTGCTGGCAGGGAAAACCGGATCAGGCTTTGGCCGCCGTGGACAAGGCTGTCTCCATCAGTCCCAACAACACCGAATATTACATTCTGCGCGGCTCCATCAATCTGCACAAGGAAGATCTGTACGCGGCCCGGAATAATTTCATGACCGCTCTCAACATCGATCGCAAGAACGATCAGATCAAGCAGGACATCTGGAACGCCTATGTAGATCTGGATATGGTCGATGAAGTGCAGCGCGATTTCGGCTCGTATATTTTCTCTTCCCTGACCTGCGATACCCTGAACAACATGGCCGTGGCCTACCGGCGCAAGGGCGAACTGGCTCGGGCAATAGAAATCTACCGCGCGGCGCTGGCCAAGGAACCCGACAATCCCAAGATTCTCTTCAACGCCGCCGTGGCCTATGTGAACAGAAAACAATACGGCAAGGCCAAGTCGCTTTTGGCCCACGCCCTGGGCAATGATCCTGATTTTGAAAAAGCCAAGGCGCTCCTGAAGCAAATCAGCGCTCATGAGCACAAACACGACGAAGCCGAGAAATCCGGGGACGAAAAATGATCAGCATTTCCAAACTTTCCTACTCCTTCGGCAGGCAACTTGCGTTGAAGGACATAAATTTCTGCATGAAGCCCGGCGAGTTCGTCTTTCTTTGCGGTCCATCCGGCGCCGGGAAGACGACCTTCATGCGCATTCTGCACGGCGCGCTTCCGGTGCAACGCGGCAAGGCCGATGTGGCCGGCTATGATTTGAACACGTTGGCCGAGAGCCGCAAACATTTGCTCCGCCGCGACGTGAGCGTGGTCTTTCAGGATTTCAAGATCCTGACCAACCAGACCGTTTTCGCCAATGTGGCCCTGCCGTTGAAGGTACGCGGCATCGGGCAGCACATCATCGAGAAACGTGTCCGGGCGGTGCTCAGAAGCCTGCACCTCGATCACAAGACCGGGGCGCCCTGCGAGGAACTGTCCGGCGGCGAACAGCAGCGGGTGGCCGTGGCCCGGGCCGTGGTGGTCAAGCCCAAGCTGCTCCTTGCCGATGAGCCCACCGGGAACCTCGACCACGAACTGTCCATGCGCATGATGGATATTTTTCAACAATTTCATAAGTTTGGAACTTCAATCATGATAGCGACCCATAACCGTGAAATCATGGAACGCATGGCCGATGCGCGCATCGTGACTCTGGAGGACGGGGTCATGCGCGAAGGTTGCGCCCAGACCGGAGGGCGGCCATGAACGTATTTTTTCAACTCATCGGGCAAGGCGTGCGGGACCTGTTCCGGGCTCCGTGGTCCCTGTGCATGACCATTGCGGCCATCACCCTGGTATCCTTTCTGGGCGGGGCTTTTCTCATGCTTGTGCACAATCTCGATCTGCAGATCGGCAACAGGCAGGGCAATGTCCAGTTCCAGGTCTACTGGCAGGCCGATGTCGCTTCGGATCAATTGAAGGAGGTCTGGTCCGGACTGTCCTCCATGGAGGGTGTGGTCAACGTGCGCACTTTCACCCCGGATCAGGCTCTTGGCGTGCTTGAGGAGTCGTTCCAGAAAAATGTGGACCTGGATTGGATGAAAGGCAGAAGCCCCTTGCCGCCGACGGCTCTGGTCGAATGCGATCTGCCCGCCGAAGACGGAAAAAAATGGGCCGCAGGCATGGTCAGGCGTCTTGAAGGCTTGCCCAAGGTCGAGAAGGTGACCTTCAATCCCCTGCAGGTCGATCTGTTGACCTCTTGGGTCGGATTGACCAAGATGGCTTTCTGGCCGGTGACCGGATTTTTGCTTGTGGTTGTCGGCCTTGTGGTGGGCAACACCATAAAACTCGCTCTTCTGGCCCGGCGCGATGAATTGGAAATTCTGCGTTTTGTGGGCGCGAGCCGGGCATACATACAGTTCCCGCTGCTCGTGGGCGGAGCCTTTCAGGGACTTTTGGGCGCAGGCCTCGCCCTTGGCCTGCTAAAGCTTTTGCACCACGGCATCGAGGACATGTTCAATGTTCCTCCGCTGTGGATCACCATCTCCTTTCTGCCCCAGATACACAGCCTGGCCATTCTTGCCATTTTGGCGTCAGTTGGAGTTTTGAGCTCCCTGGTCGCTTTTCGCAATTAATCTACTCGAGGATATTTCAATGAATCGCAGCGATAAAATGATCAAAGGTTTGGAAAAGGCACCGCACCGCTCCCTGCTTTTTGCCCTGGGCATGACCCGCGAGGAGATGAGGCGCCCACTGATCGGCGTGGTCAATTCGGCCAATGAGATCGTGCCCGGACACATGCATCTTGATATCATCGCCCAGGCCGTCAAGGACGGTGTGCGCATGGCCGGAGGCACGCCCATGGAGTTTCCCACCATCGGCGTGTGCGACGGGCTGGCCATGAATCATGAAGGCATGAAGATGAGCCTGCCCAGCCGCGAACTCATCGCCGACTCCATCGAAATTTCCGCCACGGCCGTGCCTTTCGACGGGTTGGTTTTCATTCCGAATTGCGACAAGATCGTGCCCGGCATGCTCATGGCCATGCTGCGCCTCAACATCCCCTCGATCATGATCAGCGGCGGCCCCATGCTCCCGGGCAAGTTCGAGGGCCAAACCGTCGATCTGATCACGGTCTTCGAGGGCGTGGGCAAGGTCAAGAGCGGCAGCATGACCGAAGCGGAACTTGAGCGCATGGAGGAATGCGCCTGTCCCGGCTGCGGTTCCTGCGCGGGCATGTTCACGGCCAATTCCATGAATTGCCTGTCCGAGGCCCTTGGGTTGTCCCTGCCCGGCAACGGAACCATCCCCGCCCCGACCAGCGCGCGCATCCGTCTGGCCAAGGATGCGGGAATGCAGGTCATGAGCCTGGTCGAAAAGAACATTCGCCCGCGCGACATCGTCACCGAAAAGAGCGTGGCCAACGGCGTGACCGTGGACATGGCCCTTGGCTGCTCCACCAACACGGTCCTGCACCTGCCCGCGATTTTCCGCGAGGCCGAGCTCGATCTGACGCTGGACATTTTTGACAACATCAGCCGCAAGACCCCCAATCTTTGCAGGCTTTCCCCCGCCGGACCGCACCATATCGCCGACCTGCACGAGGCGGGCGGCATCCCGGCCGTCATGAACGAATTGGCGCAGAGCGGGCGCATCGATCTTGATGTCATGACCGTGACCGGCCGGACCCTGGGACAGAACATCGAGGCCCTGAAGCCGCGCATCCTGCGCCCGGAAGTCATCCGCACCGTGGCCGATCCGTATTCCCGTGAAGGCGGCATCGCCATCCTGAAGGGCAACCTGGCTCTGGACGGCGCGGTGGTCAAACAGTCCGCCGTGGCGCCTGAAATGATGCAGCGCACGGGCGTTGCCCGAGTCTTCGAGAGCGAGGAAGACGCCGTGAGCGCGATCATGGGCAACAGGATAAAGGCCGGCGACGTGGTCGTCATCCGTAATGAAGGCCCGGTGGGCGGCCCCGGCATGCGCGAGATGCTGACCCCGACCTCGGCCATCTCCGGTCTTGGCCTTGGCGGCGAAGTGGCGCTTTTGACGGACGGCCGTTTCAGCGGCGGAACGCGTGGGGCGGCCATCGGGCATATCAGTCCCGAAGCGGCCGAAGGCGGGATCATAGGGCTGGTCCAGGAAGGGGACCTGATCAGGATAGACATTCCTGCACGCAGCCTTGAGCTTCTGGTTGACGAGGCGGAACTTGAAAAGCGCCGCCAGAACTTCAAACCCTTTGTGAAGGAAATCCGTTCCTCCATTCTGCGTCGCTACAGCCGCATGGCTTCGTCCGCGGCCAAGGGAGCGGTGACCAAAATCTGATGCGTTGGAACCGGGAAAGCGCGGTCCGCTACGACAAATGGGCCGGAACCGTGCGGGGAAGCTTCGCCCTGCAGCAGGAAAAAAAACTGCTGCAGGGAGTCATAGCACCCTGGCCCAGACGCAAGCAGAAGCTCCTGGACATCGGCTGCGGAACGGGAATGTTTCTGGAGTTTTTCTGGTCCTGCGGGTTTGATCTGACGGGCATGGACAAAAGTCCGGACATGCTGGCCCGGGCCCGGGAAAAGATAGGCCATCGCGCCGATCTCCACCTTGGAAGCGCCGAGCATTTGCCCTTCGAGGATCGCGAGTTTGATTACGCCTCGCTCATGACCGTGTTCGAATTCCTGGAAGATCCGGCCCTGGCCCTGCGTGAAGCGGCGCGTGTGGCGCGTAAGGGCCTTTTGATCTGTTTTTTGAACCGGATGTCCCTGTACGGGCTATCCCTAAGGCTGGAAAAAAGAAAATCCCCGCTTGGCGAGGCGCGCTGGTTCACCTGGCCCGAAATGCGCGCGCTGATCCAGCAAAATCTATCCCCGGGCGGCATCGAAGCCAGGTCCATTCTTCTGGGCCCGCCCTGCACCTGGAATTCTGTTCCGGTCATCCGCTATCTGAACAGCACGCCCGCCTTTCCATGGATGGGAGCCTTCACGGCGGTGCGCGTCGATCTGACCGCCCCTCGCGCCCAGACTCCCCTCATGGCCTGGAATACCGAACCCACAACGTAATTGCCTATGCCTTTCCGTGCACGAGATTGCATATTTCTTCCAGGGCCTTGGCAGGATTTTCCTGCTGGAAGACGTTGCGTCCGATGCACATCCCGGCCACTCCGGCGTCCAGGCTTTCGCGCACCGAGCGCAGGAAGGATTTGAAATCGCCACTGCGCGGTCCGCCGCCCATGACCACGGGCACGGGACAGGCCGCTATGGCCCGGGCGAAGCTCTGGTTGTTCCCGCAATAAGGCACCTTGACCACGTCCGCGCCCAGTTCCGCGCCGATGCGGATGCTGTGCGCGACCAGGGACGGATCGTTCTCGTTTACGATCTGTCCGCCTCGGGCGTAGATCATGGCCAGCAGCGGCAGGCCGAGCTGGTGCGCCTCTTCAACGCAGGCGCCAAGATCCGAGAGCATGCGGTCTTCGAGGTCATTGCCGATATTTATGTGCATGGAGACCATGTCCGCGCCAAGCCGTAGCGCTTCCTGCACGGAACAGACCAGGGCCTTGTTGTACGAGGGCAGGCCGTGCCGGGTTCCGGCAGAGAGATGCACGATCAGGGACTGGTCCAGGCGGATTTCCCCGGCGTGGGCCATGACCATGCCCTTGTGCAGGATCACGCCCTGGGTGGGCAGATGCCGCACTTCGCGAAGCAGGCTGCCCAGATCTTCCAAACCCGGGATGTTTCCTTCGGAAATTCCATGATCCAGAGGCAGGATGATGGTTCGTTTGGATCCCGGATGAAAAAGACGGGCCGCCTTGCGCAGGTATCCGATCATGATGCTCTCCTGTTTTTGTTATCGATCCGACCACAGGCAACGATTGCCCTTGATCGTCAAAAAACCCAAGGGAAGTCCCTTGAAATAGAACGCGAGGCGCTTTCCCGGTCCGGCCCAGGACAGACTTTGCCCGGACAGGAGTTCCCGAATGGTGGATACCTGTTCAAGGACGAGGCTTTTTTCGTCCGGCCTCGGCGGAACGAACATGCGTAGCGTGGCGTCGGCCAGGATGGAATCCCCGGCGCTCTTGCCCACGGCGAAACCCTGCCAGCGCAGTTCCGCCGGAAGCTCTGCCGCCTGTTCCAAGATGAGATAGACCCGGCCGCCCACGCGCAGGAAACAGTGCTCCGGGAGCCAGCCCGTGTCCAGTCCGGTGCGGGACGAAAATTCGTGCCGTGAGACAAGCTCGCCGGGCAATTCCGCCTTGGTTGCGCGGACGCTCTTTTCCGCCTGGCCCGGCTTTTTCAGGGCGGCCAGGAAAAATCCCTGTGCAAGACTGCCCTCGCCGTCCACGAGCAGGCATCCCGGCAGGGATGGGGCAAACCTGAATCCGGGGAATTCCGCCAAGGGCTCGGTCACAAGACCCAGGTGCTCCGTGGCGAAACGGACCTGATCCTCGTTTTCACGCTCATTTGTGGTGCAGGTCGAATAAAGAAGTCGTCCTCCCGGGGCAAGAAGCCCGGCGGCTCTGGTCAGGAGTTCCCGTTGCAGGATTTCCAGCGGCGCGGTCTTCTCCCCCGCCCACATCTGGGCGGCCTTGGGGTTCTTGTCCACCGTGCCCCAACCGCTGCAGGGTGCGTCGAGCAGGATGCGCGGCCATGAGTCATCCTGAAGGGGCAGGGACTGGCCTTCATATTTGCAGGTGGCCACGTTGTAGCAGCCAAGATGGCGCATGTTCACGCGCAGGGTGGCCAGACGGTCCGGACTTGGCTCGTTGGCCAGCACCAGCCCCGTGGGCCCGACCAGGCTTGAGAGGATGCCGGTCTTGCTGCCGGGACTGGCGCAGAAGTCGAGCACGCGGTCCCCGGATTCGGGTGCCAGAGCCAGGGGCGGCAGCATGGAAGACTTGTCCTGGATGTAGATATAGCCGAACCTGGCCGCGATGCTCCGGCCAAGCGGCATGGGTTCGGCGGTGAGGGTCCGCGCCAGGGCGAAGCAGGGCTGCGGCTCGAAGCGAAAGCCTTCGGCGTGAAGCAGGGACTCCACATCGTTGATCTGGTCCTGCGCGCACACCAGCCTGAAAGAGCGAGTGGTATTTTTCATAGGGGGGTGGTTAAGGGCTTATTTGACAAGAGCCCCTGTAGCCATCAAGAAAGGGCCTGTCAAAGCGGAGGGTCCATGCAGTCGGAAAGGACGTCGGTTCAGGTGGTGGAGGTCGGGCGCGAGGAAAACGGTCGCAAGCTCATCTCCTTTCTGGAGGCACGGCTGGGGAGCCTTCCGACGGGTCTGCTCATGCGTCTGGTGCGCACGGGCCAGGTGCGCATCGACGGTCGTCGCTGCAAGCCCTTCGATCGCGTCCTGACGGGCCAGATGGTGCGCGTTCCGCCCGTGAACGTGGAACGCGGGGAAAAGCCCGCGCGCGACCTGCCGGGACTTCAACGCGTGTTCGAGAACGATGAGATGATCGTGATCGACAAGCCCGCGGGGCTGCCCGTCCACGGCGGCACGGGCTGGACCGATTCCGTGCACGACCGGCTCAAGGGCTGTTTCGAAGGGCAGACCTTTGTGCCCGTCCCGGTGCACCGGCTGGATCGCGACACATCCGGGCTGTTGCTCTGCGCCAAGACCCATGATTTTCTGCGCTCGATGCACGCGGCATGGCCCACGCTGACCAAGGCGTATCTGTGCTGGGTGGAAGGGACATGGGAATCGACCGGCTGGCGGACCATCGTCTCGAAGATGGCCAAGGCCGAAACGGGGCGCGGCGAGCAGGTGGTCTCCGGCCAGGGCAAGCGGGCCGTCTCCCACGTGCATCCATTGCTTACGGACGGGCGTAAAAGCCTGCTGCTGGTCGTTCTTGGCACCGGGCGCACCCATCAGATTCGGGTTCATCTGGCCGATCTCGGACATGCCATTGTCGGCGATCCCCGATATGGCCGGGGCGGAGGGCTTTTGCTGCACGCGGCCGCCCTTTCCTGGCCCGGACATGAATTTTTCGTCCTGCCGTCCTGGCGGGGAGAGTTTCGGATAGAGCGCATTTGCGCGCAGGACATGAAGGATATTCTCGCAACCGCTCCCGCCAAGGAGGGGGCCATATGACCAACCGTCAAGAATCCGCACTGTATTGGGCTTTGAGTCTTCTTCTGATAACGGCGGCAACTCTGGCCAGATACTGGTTCGTGGCCTCGGGACAGCTCAATCTTGCGCCCGATGAAGCCCAGTATTGGGACTGGAGCCGGAGTCTGCAGTGGTCCTATTATTCCAAGGGGCCGCTTATAGCGTTCATCAATTACGTGGGCACGGCCTTTCTGGGCGCGACGGAACTTGGCGTGCGCTCCGGCGCCATGGTCGGGGCGCTGATCATGCAACTGGCCGTACTGGGTTGGATCGGCATCTATATGAAGCGCATCCGCACCGCCTTCTGGACGCTGCTGGTGCTGAACACGACCATGCTTTTCATGGCCGGGGGCCTGCTCATGACCACGGACAATCCGCTCCTGGTCTTCTGGCTTCTGGGCATGATCTGCCTTGGCGTTGCCGTGGACAAGGGACATCTCGCGGCGTTTGTCATGCTCGGGCTGTGCCTCACGCTTGGGATCACGGCCAAATACACCATGGTGCTGTTCATGCCCCTGGCTCTTGCGGCCGCGTTCTGGATCGGGCGCAAGCAGGACATGCCCGCCCTTTTTTGGCCGCGGCTTTTAAAGACGCTTGGGATCGGGGGAGTGGCCGGGTTGCTGCCCATCCTGATCTGGAACGCCACCAACGATTGGGTCGGGATCAAGCACGTCATCTATCGCGGGGCCATGGCCGGGGACAAGGCCAAGATCTTTTTCGAGCTGAAGAACTTTCCCGAATATCTGGGCAGCCAGCTGGGCGTGGTCACCCCTTGGTGGTTCGTTTTTCTGTTCATCGGGGCCTGGCTGGTCGGTCGGCAGCTCTTGAAACGCGACCAGGAGCCCGTGTTCCCCTGGCTTTCCCGGTCCATGTGCATCATTTTGACCGTCTTCTTCTGGCCCGTGTGGCTCTTTTTCCTGTTCTGGAGCCTGCACACCAAGGTCGAAGCCAACTGGTCGGCCACGGCCTATCCGGCGGGCATCATGCTTGCGGCCCTGGCCGTGGAGCGGTTCGTGCACCGCGATCCTCGACCCAAATGGCGCTTCGCCTGGCCTGCCTTGGGCGCCGTCGTTTTCATCCTCTTGCATTTGCAGGGATTCATTCCCTTCGACAGTCCAAGGAATCCGGTGCACCGGCTCATGGGCTGGCAGGATCTGGGCGTGCAGGTGGCGCAGGCCAGGGAGGAGCTTGGCGGAGAGGAAACCGTTTTTCTCTTCGGGAGCGAATACGGTGTCACGGCGGAGCTGGCCTTTTACGTCCCGGGCCAGAAGCGGGCATTCTGCCTGGCCGGAGGGCGCAAGATGAACCAGTATGATCTGTGGCCCGGTCCGGACAGCGGGATGCAAAATGCGGTCTTTGTCTACAAGGGTGAAAAGGACAAGGTTTCAGACAGGGTGCAGCCCCTGTTCGAGAGCGTGGATGAGCCACGGGTGGTGGTCAGCGCTCACGGAAAACGCACCGGACAGACGTTCACCATCTTTCTTTGTCGGGGCTACAAGGGCGTGTGGCCGGAGCAGGAAGGCCGTTCGTTTTGACGTTGCGGGGACCCTGTCCCCGCCGCGTTTTATTTCATCGTGAGTTTAACGTCGCCCCGGATGCAGAACGACCGGGGCGGCACATCGATGGCCCGCACTCTGCGACGGGGCATTTCCCGGATCACAAGAGCTTTCTCGCTTCCCGCCACGCTTCGAATTCGGAAAGCCGGAGCCGATATCTGGCCAGCGTTCCCGGGTGCAGACGCTTTAATTCGTCCTGAACCATCTCGACAAAGGCATCCTGGTCCCGGGCCTCGATATGTTCAGCCGCAAATCGCTCCATGGCCTCCAGTACATCCTGTCGTCTGGAGCGCACGATATCGATGACAATCTCCCTCAACTGCGGCCTGTAGCGCAGGCGCAGCGGATCCGGGTCGGCCAGACTCTTGCGCACCGCCACGTACTCCTTCGCCGAACGTTCGTACGCCCAGACAAAAAGATCCCGCAGCAATTCGATGCGGTTCATTTCATATACGCCCAGGATAGCATCGACATACGTCCGATCAGGAACGTCGATGAATGTCAGCGGCGAAAGGTTGTTCTTGATAAGCGGAATATTGGCCGCAAGGCGTGAGACGCGCTTGTTCACATCCTCGAACGGCTGCAGATACGGAAGCTGGACCAGCATGAAAAACGCTTGCTCGAAAGGATCCGAAATGGCCGCCGCCTTGCCCAGAATGCCATGAAAACATTCTTCGATGACCTGTGGCATGGCCAGGGGAATGAAGACTGATCCGCTGATCTGCACCGGGCGGAAGCGCAGGCGTCCGGATGCATCCGGATCAGGCATCAGGTTCTCCGAAAGCAGGCCGTGCAGGCTGAGCAGGGTATGTACGTCAAAGCCCACGGACTCGGCGTCATCGAGTAACAGTTCGATGGCCGCCTTGTGGTTGAGGATCATCTGGGCGTCCTGGGCGCCCTTGCCTTGCGCATGCCGACCGAACTCGATCAGTTTCTGCGTATCGAGCCTGGAATAGGTGTTGCCTTCCAGACGGCTTGAGGCCCAGGACAAGTCAATCAGAAGCCGGTTCAAGATGGCCCGGCCATGCGTGCCTGCCGGTCGGCCGAACGCGTCCGTCTCCCCAATGTTCCGCAAATGCCTTCTGGTTGCCTCGTTCAGATACCAGGTCTGGCTTGGAACGTAATCGTCAAGAAAGTTTCGGTCATAACCAATCGGGGTCCGGCCTGTGCGGGGGCGCCTGACGTAGGCATAAATCTCTCTGCCTTGCTCCGACAGGGGAATGCCGTCCGTGGTGTCAAACGGCGCCGATGGCTCCGCCAGTTGCGCAGGAGCTGGCTTGATCGGGGTGGTCAACTGATAGACGGTGGCTCTTGCGCGGCCGGAAACGGTCACGATTCCGGTCGCAGCGAGTTCGGCCAGCCAGCGCTGCACCGTGCGTGGATGGGGCGGATTTCGCAAAAAAGCGCAGATGGCGGTGCTGGTCAGCCCGTCAGGATATTGAAGCAGAAGCTGCCGGATCTCTTCATGTCTTAGGGCTGAAATGTGCATGCGTGAACCTTGACGTGGCAAATGATGACGAATCACGACATGGAATATGTCATGATATGTCGCGATTTACAAGGTGTGTCGTGATTCGTGTCGCGATCTGCGCGGCTCAGAGCTTCGGGCCGTTGGCGCGCAGGTAGTCCTGGGTGGCCAGGAACGCGGCCTCGGTGTGCGGTTCGAAGGTGGCCGAGGCCTTCCGGCCGGCCAGGCCGCACCAGAGCTGGTCCCAGGGTATCGTCCCCTGGCCCAGGCCAAGGTGGGCGTCGGACTCGCCATCGTTGTCGTGCAGGTGCAGGTGCAGGCGGAAGGGAGCCAGGGCCGCAAGCCACTCCGCAAGATTTTGGCGTTTGCGTCCTTTAGCGAAACAGTGCCAATGCCCCACGTCCAGACAGGCTCCGGCCTTGCCGGAAAGTCCCCGCAGTACGCGCACATGATGATCCGGGCTCAGCTCAAACACGTTTTCAAGATAGAGCGGCGTATCTGCTGTCTGGCCCAACACCATCTCCCAGGTGCGCAGGGAGTTTTCAAGCCACGCTTCCTCGAAATGGGAATAGATGACGCTGTTGTAGTCCAGATGGGCGATGAAATGGACCGGGGCATAGATCCGGGCGGTGTCGACGGCTTGCAGCAGGCGCTCCCTGCTCGCCTTGCGGATCATGTGGTCGAGGCTTCCCGGACGCAGGTCGAAAAAGGGCAGATGCACGGCGCAGGTCAGTCCGGCATCATGAAAGATGCGGGCGGTTTTTTTGTGCCATTCGGGCGAAAACGTGTCGAGGGCCAGGGCGTCAAGGCCAAGTTCGGGGCTTAGCCCACGGGTCAAAAAGAGGTCCAGATATCGCGGGTGCTCTTCAATGTAGCGCAGGGGCAGGTTGGTGAAGGTCATGGCTGCGGCGCCGTCTCGTCGCTTGCAATGAGCCAGGCATCAAAGGCCCCGGGCAGAAAGAGGATGTTCCGGGAATTCCCGTCAGCCATGAGTTTGGCCTCGATGCCTTTTTTGGTGACGCGCACCACGGGTTCGGCGCTGTAGGGGTTTTTCTTTTTGGCCGCCATGTCGTGCTCAAGCGATGCGGCGATGGCTTCGCGGCCCTTTGCGCCGCTTCGAATGCCGGTCCGGTCATAGATCCGCACCAGGGTTTTGAGATCACCCTTGTCCCAGGCCTCTGCGCATTCCTGCAATCGTTCGCGAATCTCCTTGCCGACCAGCCCGGCGTAGTCCTCGCTTCCGCCCAGGTTCTGCGGAATCCACTCTTCGCCAACGATCTTCCAGAGCTCCACCTGGCGCATCCAGTACAACCTGCGCAGGCCCTGTTCCCCATGAGGAAAGGTGCGCTGGGCAAAGACCGAGACCATGTAGTCCGGCCCCTGCAGGACCTGCAGATTTTCCATGCGGATATCGACCCACTTCGCGCCGGCGAATTCCTGTAGGGTTTTCTGCCGGAAACGGGCAAAGCTCAGGTTTGATGATTTTTCAAAACGCGTGGGATCGTAGATCTCGAAAAAAGCATTCTCGCGTCGTTCACGGGCCTTGATCCAGCCCCAGGTGCCAAGAACAATCTCCGGGGGAGGCCCTTCCTTGCCCGTCAGGCTCACCGACTCCGCGATGACGACAGGCGTGGCGTGGATGCGCACATGCCGGTCCAGGGTGTCCACATCGTCGTTTTCAAGAACCACGCATCCAAGAGTCTGGCGCGGGCCGAAGCTGCGTCCCCGGCCGTGGATCATGATCCCGTTTCCGGTCTTGCCGTGGATGCGGTCCACGGGGTTGGGATAATTCAGCGGAAAGGCCGTGTTGCCGAAACTGTCGAAATCAAGGCCCCCTGTGGCCTTGCCCTCCAGAAAATAGACGCCTTCAGGGGTTTTGCGGTCGCCCTCCAGGAGCTTGCCGCCGCCGCGCATGCCTGTCGTGCAGGGCATATCCCTCATTTTTGTGAGTTCGCCGTTCTTGTTGCGGACCAGAAAGGCGCGTTGCCGACCCATGTCCACGGCCATGAATGCCGCAGGAGTGCTTGGATGTGCGGAAAAGGATGCAGTCCAGCTCTGGGAGCTGGACGGAGCGGCGGAGAGGACGGACAGGAACGCCGCGAGCAGGATGAAGGTGCGGGAACCCATTTTTTGGGGGGGGAGGCCGAAGCCTCCCTAGCTTTTCGCGGTTTCGAGCAGTTCTTTGCGGGTGAAGATGGTCTGCAGGTCGAATCCGGCTTTTTCCAGATTTTCCCGGCCACCCTGTTCGCGGTCGAGCACGCCCATGATGCCGACGATGTTGAGGCCCTGGTCGCGCACCCGTTCCACCGCCGTGAGCAGCGTGCCGCCGGTGGTGATGACGTCTTCGAGCAGGCACACGTTATGGCCCGGTTCGAAGTTCTTGAGGCCTTCGAGGTACTGGTTGGTGCCGTGACCCTTGGACTGCTTGCGGATGATGAATCCGGGCAGGGGATAGCCCTCCAGATGGGAGACCACGGTCACGCTCGATACCAGCGGGTCCGCGCCCAAAGTCATGCCGCCCACGCCCTTGACCCCGCCCTTGGCGCGGATCATGTCCAAAAAGAGCTTGCCGATGAGCCATGCCCCTTCGGGATGCAGGGCCGTGTGCTTGCAGTCGAAATAATAGTCGCTCTTCTTGCCCGAGGTCAGGGTGAAGTCGCCCTCGAGATAGGACTTCTCGATGAGCAGCCTGGCCAGGCGTCTCTTCAGATCAATCATTTTTTTCTCCTTAAGAGAAAACGCGGTTGAACACGGTTTGTTCGTGCCGCAGATAATAGTTCAGATCAAAGGCCTGGTCCAGTCGGGCGGAGTCGAGATGGGCGGTGATGTCGGCGCTGTCGCGCACGGCAGCCTCGAACGAGGTCCGGTCCTTCCAGCAGTCCATGGCCACGGCCTGGACCATGACATATGCCTCCTGACGCGGGAGACCCGCTTCCACCAGGGCGATGAGCACGCGCTGGGAGAAGAAGAGGCCGTAGGAACCCATCAGGTTGCGCTCCATGTTCTCGGGGATGATGCGCAGGTTCGCGAGCAGCCCGTTCAAACGGTTCAGCATGTAGTTCACCATGATGGTCGAGTCGGGCATGATGACGCGCTCGACGGATGAATGGCTGATGTCCCGCTCGTGCCACAGGGCCATGTTCTCCATGGCGGCCACGGCGTTGGTGCGCACCAGACGGGAGAGGCCGGTCAGGTTCTCGGCGGAGATGGGGTTCTTCTTGTGCGGCATGGCCGACGAGCCCTTCTGCCCCTTGCCGAAACCCTCTTCCACTTCCAGGACCTCGGTGCGCTGCAGGTGCCGAAGCTCCACGCAGATGCGTTCGATGCCGCCGGCGATGAGCGCCAGGGTGGTGAAATACTGGGCGTAGCGGTCGCGCTGGATGACCTGGGTGGAGATGGGATCGACCTCAAGACCGAGGATGGTCAGGGCGCGCTCCTCAAGCTCGGGTTCGAGCTGGGCGTAGGTGCCCACGGCGCCGGAGATCTTGCCGAAGCGGATGTTCTCCAGGGCGTCCACCCAGCGCTGTCTGTGGCGCTGGAATTCCGCATGAAATACCGCCATCTTGAGGCCGAAGCTGGTCGGCTCGGCGTGGATGCCGTGGGTGCGGCCCATGCAAAGCCTGCCCTGGTGGGTCTTGGCCATCGTCTCAAGGGTGCCGAGCAGCCTGTCCAGATCGGCCAGGATGATCCGGCCCGCCCTGGTCAGGAGCACGGCGTTAGCCGTGTCCACGATATCCGAGGACGTGCAGCCGAGGTGAATGTATCTGGCCGAAGGGCCAACCTTTTCTTCCACGGCGGTCAGGAAGGCGATGACATCGTGCTTGGTGGTTTCTTCGAGTTCGAGGATCCGGTCCAGTTCGAAATCGGCCTTTTCCCTGATGGTGGCCATGTCCGTGGCCGGAATGACATTCATGGCGTGCCAGCCTTCGCAGATGGCCAGTTCCACTTCGAGCCAGACCCGGAACTTTTGTTCAAGGGTCCAAATGTCGCCCATTTCCTTGCGGGTATAACGATCAATCATGATGGTGGGGGGTGGGTTGATGTTTGGAGTCGCGTGGAGATCATCCGCGACTGAAAATGAAAAAGGCAGCCGGAGCTGCCTTGGTCAGGACGCCGAAGAGGTTGTGTCCGGGGCCGGAGTGGACGAAGTGTCCTTTTTCTTGCCGTTGCCGCCGGATTCCTTGCTGTAGCCGGAAGCGTACCAGCCGCCTCCTTTCAACACGAAGGAGGTGTTGGAGATAAGCCTCTGGGACGTGCCCCCGCAGACCGGACAGACTTTTTCCCTGTCCTTGAAATCCTTCTGCCACTCTTCGAAGATCTGGCGACAGTCTTCACAGCAGTATTCGTAAATGGGCATGGTTACCTCCCTAAAAACAGGGCCTACTTCTTGGCAGCGGCCTTGGCTTCCTTGATGCGTTCCTTGATGCGCTCGGCACGACGTTTGCGGCGACGATCAATCTCTTTTTTTCGTTCGATTTTCTTCTGAGCCATTATGTATTCCTCCAATGGGATAAAATTTTAAGCTGATTCAAAGAAAGGGCACATATAATAGCGTCACGCCCTTTGTCCAGTCTCAATGTGTGTCAAAAAGCCTGTCTCATACGGGCTGAAGCGCATATTCCCGGGAGCCGAGCCCGAGGCTTGCCGCGTACTCCAGAAGATGGACGCCTCTTACGTGTCCGTGGATGGCCTCGAATTTGTCCTGTCCGGGCATGATGCCTTCGGGAAGGGCGCTCGGATGCAGGGGCTGGGCCTGGTTGACCAGGTCCAGGCAGGCCTGGTCGAGGGCCACCGGGTCCCAGGAGGCCAGCAGTCCCAGATCGGGACAGATGGGCGCATCGGAGAAGCCCGTGCAATCGCATCCGGGGCTGACCTGCTGGATGAAGCTCATGTGGAAGGTCCGCCTTGGCCTGGTCAAAAGCGCGGCCGCTGCATACTCGGCCATGCGCTCAAGAAATGTGTTCACATCCACCCGCCAGTCCACTTCCAGACCTCCTGCGCGGCAGACCAGGAAGCAGGCCGCGCAGCCCGCGCACTTGTCGCGGTCGATGGTGATCCTGCCGCTTGGGTCAAGGGTCAGGGCGCCGTGGCTGCATACTTCCACGCAGTTTCCGCAGCCGGTGCAATGCTCGGGATGGATGGTCGGACCTAGGCCGCAGTGCTGCTGCATCTTGCCCTTGCGCGTGGCGCAGCCCATGCCCACGTTCTTGATGGCACCGCCGAACCCGGCCAGATCGTGGCCCTTGAAGTGACTGATCGTGACCATCATGTCCGCGTCGACTATGTCCCCGCCCAGATAGGCGAACTCGAAATGCCTGCCGGGACAGGGGATGGCCCGTTCGTTGCCGCTTTTGAGTCCGTCGGCGATGATGACCGGGGCACCCAGGACATTGGGGTCGTAACCGTGGGCGGCGGCCTGTAGCCCGTGGGAAACGGATTCGCCGCGCTGGCCGACGTAGAGCGTGTTGGTGTCGGTCAGAAACGGCTTGGCTCCGCATTTGCGGACAAAGGCCAAAATGGGCGCGAGTTGCAGGGGACGCACATGGCCCGTGCCTCCGCCCTCGCCGAAATGAAGCTTGATCGCGGCCAGATCGCCGGAGCGAAGCTCCGCGCCCAGTCCGGCCAGCTTCAGCAGGCGCTTGACCTTGGCTTCATATGGAGCCTTGCGCGAGGCTCGCAGATTCCAGAAATAAACGGGTTCGGCCATGACTCACCTTGCGGGAATGGGTTCCTGGGCTTCGGTCAGCAGGAATCGGCCTTCCTGGATCCAGCGTTTGAGTTCCTCGGCGACTTCCCAGGAGAGAGTGTGACTGGTCAGGGGTGTGGTGGGCACATCCTTGCCTTCCACGCGGATGACTCCCTTCTTCAGGTCGGCAAAGCTGGCGTGTCCGTACTTGGACGGATATCCGTTGGGATAGTCCTCTCCGTAATCGACAATGGGCACGAGGATGTCCTCGTCGGCCACGCCGGTGAACCAGGCCATCTCCTCGTTCAGGATGGGGATGGGAATGCCCAGGCCCACGGCCAGGGAGCTGCCGTAGCCGACGATGCTCACCCCGCGCAGGTAGCGGGCGTTCATGCCTTTGAGGTCGCCCTTGACCATGAGGGTGCCCGAGGCGCTCATGGGCACTCCGCGCTCGTTGCGCTGGGGATCGGGAACATGCTGGGTGCCTTCGCCGATGACGTAGCCCACACCCCCGCCGAGGAAGATGCGGGTACCCAGCCCGATGGTTCTAAAATACGGGTCATTAAGTAATGGGCTCAGCTCGCCGGCCGTGGCATAGTTGGCGTTGCCGATGTTTGATTTGAGCGGGCCCATGTAAGTGTACTTGAGCTTGTCCGTGCGGTTTATGGCGCAGTTGTAATTCTGGTAGCAGTTGCGCGGATTGAAGAGGATGGCGTTGCGCAGCTCTGCCAGGGAGACGTTCTTCTCGATGGCCTTGCGCGGGTAGCAGTCCGTGCCGTAGGCTTCGGCTTTCAGGTGCACGCGCTTGCCCTTGACCAGATCCTCGATGACATGCCCGCCGCCGTATTTGAACTGGCCGGGATAGACCTTGTTCAAGGGGTCCTCTTCCGTCGGTTCGGTGGCGCCAAGATAGGAGTCCACCGCTGCAAGACCGGCATAGCAGGGCACGCCGTTGAGCCAGACCTTGGAGGTTTTGATGGTCGGAGGCTGCTGGCCGATATTGAAGATCAGGCCGGAGGAGCACATGGGCGAGAAAGTGCCGGTGGTGACGACATCGACTTGTCTGGCGGCCTTGACCTTGCCTTCCTTGCGAACTAAACTGGTCATTTCGCTGGCGTTGAGGACGACCGCTTTGCCTTGTCGGATTTTTTCATTGATCTCGGCGATGGTTCTGTGGACTTCAAATGGTGCGCTCATGCATGTCCTCCAAAATATATTATCGGGCCGCGGGCGGTCCGCAAGGGATGACTATGTCTGATTTGTACGCCGGAGTAAACCAGCCGCGGGCCGTGACCCATGCGGGGGGCAAGTGAGCAGCGCGCGGGTTGATGCGGCGCTGGCGCAGGCCTTTGCCCCGGAAGAGCTGGACAAATGGCGTTCATCCCTGGGTTTGAGCGTCGATGGCTCGGTGCTCACGGTGCGCTTTCCGCACAGATTTTTTGCCGACTGGTTTGAGAATCACACGCGGGCCCGTTTCGAGCAGGCCCTGGCCGGTTCCGATCTGACCATCTCCTATGAATGCCGGGACGGAAGCCGCTCCCGCATCGTGCGCGAGTCCCGGCCGGCGGCCCAGGCCCTGCCCTTTGGGTCCGAGTTCATTTTCGACAACTTCCTGGTCAACAACAAGAACTACTTCCCTCTGGCTTCGGCCCAGGAAGTTGCCCAGAGCCGGGAAGCTCCGTATAACCCGTTCGTGCTTTGCGGAGAAAGCGGGTCGGGCAAGTCCTTTTTGCTGCGGGCCATCGCCAACGCCAGGAGCGAGCATGGCGGGGACGGGACCTATGTGGGCGGCATTGAGGATCTGCACGAACTGTACTCGTCCCGGTCCGACGCGCGGAAATTTCTGACGTCCATGCAGCTTCTGGCGGTGGACGACCTGCAGGAGATTGCCCGCTATCGCTACCTGCAGGGCGAGCTTTTGGCGCTCTTCGATCACTTCCATCTGCAGCGCAAGCAGATGGTTTTTGCCTGTTCGGGCAAGGTCGGCGGGTTCACGTTTCTGGCGCCCAAGCTCAAGTCGCGCCTTGAGTGGGGCCTTAGCGTCATGCTCAAGGCTCCGGACCTGGACATTCGCACCCAATACGCCCAGTCTCGTTGCCGGGAGCGCCGTCTGGATCTCTCCAGGGACAGAATTCTGCTCCTTGCCCAGCGTTTTTCCGATTTGCGCAATCTGGAAGGATGTCTTCTGAAGCTTTGGGCCTACCGGGAGCTGGTCCATGACCATATTTCCGATGAAGAGTTTGACAATATTCTCAATTATCTGGACGATCGCGCGGTAACGAGCCTGAGTGTCGAGCAGATTCTCGACCAGGTTTGCGCCAGGCTCAACCTGAAGCCCGAGGACATCCTGTCCTCCGGCCGCAGGCACGACCTCGTTTTTGCCCGTCAGGTGGCCATGTACCTGTGCCGCAAGCATCTGGGGCTGTCGTTTCCGGAGCTTGGCCGGGCCTTTGGCGGGCGGGACCATTCGACGGTTCTCTACAGCTGCCGAAAAGTCGAACAATTGCAAAGAGATGATAAAAGCATAAAAAACATGTTACATGAGCTGAGCGATAAATGCCTGGCCATGAACGAAACAACCCTTGCCTAGTCAGGAGAAGGAGTCGGCGATGTTTTTGAAAGTGCGTAAGGAAGAGGTCATTGACGGACTGCTCAAGGCCGCGAACATCATTCCGTCAAAAACCGGCGCGGCCTATCTGCGCACGGTCTGGCTCAAGGCCGAAGGCGACACCATTTCCATCCTGGCCACGGATTCGAGCATCGAGTTCGTGGGCGTCTATCCGGCCGTGATCAGCGATGGCGGACTGGTCGGCGTGCAGGGCAAGAAGTTCTGCGAACTGATGCGCCGCCTCCCCCCCGGCGAGATCACCCTCAAGCTCGACCCGAGCGCCAAGCATCTGCACATCGAACAGGGCCGCCGCAAGTACAAGCTTCCCGCCAACGAATCCTCCTGGTTCCAGGACTTCAACCCGTTCCCGGCGGAAAACGCCGTGCTCTGGTCTGGAGACCTCTTCAAGGAGATCATCGATCGCATCGCCTTCTGCATTGCCGACGACGAAGATCTGACCAGCATGAACTGCATCAAGTTCGCGCCCGTGGAGAACGACGACGTGGAGATCTGCGGCCTGAACGGGCACCAGTTCGGCCTGCTCCGTTTCTCCAATCCCGATATCCGCGCCGTTCTCGGGCAGGACGGGTTTCTGGTCTCCAAGAAGTACCTGCTCGAAATCCGCAAGTGGCTGACCAACGACGAGATCGAGATCAGCCTTTCGGACAAGCGTTTGTTTCTGCGCACCGAGAACCGCAAGGAATCATTCAGCCTTCCGCTCAAGGCCTACGTTTTTGCCGACTACCGCAATTTCATCAACCAGTACAAGGATCGCTTCGCCTCCAACCTGGTGGTGGACCGGCACGAGCTGACCGACGCCCTGGACCGCATCTTCGTCTTCAACACCGAAGCCAACAAGGCCACGTTCTTCGATTTCGGCCCGGAAGAGCTGTCCCTCTACTGCCAGGGCCAGGACATTGGCGAGGGCACGGAGCTGATCAGCTGCCAGTATCAGGGCGAACTGTCCAAGATCGCCCTGCCGACCAAGGTCATCCTTGAAATCCTGGGGCACTTCGTGTCCGACTCCCTGACCTTTTCCTTCGTGGGCCCCTCCGAACCCTGCCGCATCACCGGCAAGGACGACCCCAACTACATGATCATCACCATGCCCGTGGAGATCACCGAAGACACCTATTACAGCGAGGAAGAGCTGTAGGCGTTCCGTGAAAACGGAGCCTGCACTCTTTGCATGAAACAAGAACATCCTATGACAAAAGCATCAACATATACCGCAGACAACATTACCGTCCTTGAAGGTTTGTCCGCTGTGCGCATGCGTCCGGCCATGTACATCGGCTCGACCAACACCAACGGCCTGCATCACCTGGTCTACGAAGTCATCGACAACTCCATCGACGAGGCCATGGCCGGCTATTGCGACCATATCAAGGTCGTCGTGCACATGGACAACTCGGTCAGCATCGTGGACAACGGCCGCGGCATTCCCGTGGACATGCATCCCAAGGAAAAAAAGCCCGCTCTCGAAGTGGTCATGACCGTCCTGCATGCCGGCGGCAAGTTCGACAACGACACCTACAAGGTTTCGGGCGGCTTGCACGGCGTGGGCGTGTCCGTGGTCAACGCCCTGTCCGAGTACCTGGAGGTCACGGTCAGTCGCGGCGGCCATCGCCACTACCAGCGGTATTGCCGAGGCGTGCCGCAGGCCCCCCTGGCGGTGATCGGCGAGACCGACAAGAGCGGGACCCTGGTCCGTTTCAGGCCCGACGAGGAGATCTTCGAGGAGCTTGATTTCCAGTACGACGTGCTGGCCAAGCGCTTCGAGGAACTGGCCTATCTCAATCCCGGCATCAAGATCGAATTTTTCGACGAGAAGACCCAGAACCGGGACGTGTTCAAGTACGAAGGCGGCATCATCTCCTTCGTCAAGAACAAGAACCAGGACAACGGGATTCACAAGGTCATCGGCGGCACCGGCGAGATGGAAGGGGTGAGCATCGATTTCGCTCTCCAATATACCGCCGGTTACAAGGAAAACGTCTTTACCTTCGCCAACAACATCCGCACCAAGGAAGGCGGCACGCACCTGCAGGGCTTCAAGACGGCCCTGACCCGCGCCATCAACACCTACATCCAGAACAGCGACGTGCCCAAGAAGCTCAAGCAGAAGGTGTCCGGCGATGACGTGCGCGAGGGGCTGACCGCCATCATCAGCGTCAAGATCCCCAACCCGCAGTTCGAGGGCCAGACCAAGACCAAGCTCGGCAACTCCGAGGTGGCCGGATACGTGGCGACCATGGTCTACGAGGCACTGAACCAGTTCTTCGGTGAAAATCCCAAGGACGTGCGGCTGATCATCGAGAAAGTCATCGACGCCGCACGGGCCCGCGACGCGGCAAGGCGGGCCAAGGATCTGGTGCGACGCAAGGGCGCCCTGTCCGACAACGCCCTGCCCGGCAAGCTGGCGGACTGCCAGAGCAAGGATCCCGCCGAGTGCGAAGTCTTCATTGTCGAGGGTGATTCGGCCGGCGGCTCCGCCAAGCAGGGCCGCAACCCCAAGTTCCAGGCCATCCTGCCCCTGCGCGGCAAGATTCTGAACGTGGAGAAGACCCGCTTCGACAAGATGCTCCAGAACAAGGAGATAAAAGCCCTCATCACGGCCATGGGTGCCGGCATCGGCGAAGACGACGTGGATCTTGCGCGGCTTCGCTACCACAAGATCGTCATCATGACCGACGCCGACGTGGACGGGGCGCATATCCGCACCCTGATCCTGACCTTCTTCTTCCGCCACTACGAGGAGCTCATCAAGCAGGGCTATCTCTACATCGCCCAGCCGCCGCTCTACCGGGTGCACAAGGGTTCTTTCGAGCGCTACATCAAGGACGAGGAAGAGATGAGCCAGTTCCTGATCCAGCGCGTGACCGAAGAGGTCGCCCTGGTTGTCCCGGACCGGGAACCCGTCACGGGCGAGGAGCTCAAAGGGCTCCTGAACACCATCCTGGCCCTGCGTGAACTGGCCATTGATGTCTCCAACATGGGCATCCCGGACGGATTGTTCATGCAGGTGGTCAACGCCCCCTGTGTCATCGAGCCCGATGAGCTGCGCGCAAGCGGGCCGGACGAGGCCTTGACGGCCCACATGGCCGCAGGCGGCTTTTCCCTTGAGCTCATCAGCGAGCAGGACGAGCCCCAGAACGGCGAGGCGCTGGACAGCGAGGCGCGTCATTACCTGCGCTTCATCGATGCCAACAATCATGTGATCCGTCTTGGCGTCGAATTCTTCTATTCCAAGCGTTATCGTCGGGCCGTGGAGCTTTTGGGCAGGATCAGGGAAGTCGGTTCCGGACAGGTCTGGACCATCCGGCACAAGGATACGGAGCTGGAGGCGACGGGTCCCTTCGACCTGCTGCGCCAGGTCCTGGATCTGGCCCAGAAGGGGATCAACGTGCAGCGCTACAAGGGTTTGGGCGAGATGAATCCGGAGCAGCTCTGGAGCACGACCATGGATCCCGAAGCGCGTACCTTTCTGCAGGTGACCATTGACGATGCGGTCGAAGCCGACGAGCTGTTCACCAAGCTCATGGGCGACAAGGTAGAACCCCGGCGTGAATTCATCGAGCGTAATGCCCTTCTGGTTTCGGACCTTGACATTTAGCTCGGGTTCAACAGCTTTTACAAGAAATTGAGGTGGATGTGTCCAACATCAGTATCGAAAAAGAACTTCAGAAATCATATCTGGAATATTCGCTGAGCGTCATCATCGGCCGGGCCATCCCGGACGTGCGCGATGGCCTCAAACCTGTGCACCGGCGTATCCTTTTCGCCATGCACGAACTCGGCAACACCTACAACCGGGCCTACAAGAAGTCCGCCCGCGTGGTCGGTGACGTCATCGGTAAGTTTCATCCCCATGGCGACTCGGCCGTGTACGACGCCTTGGTGCGCATGGCCCAGGAATTCAACATGCGCGATCCCCTGGTCGACGGCCAGGGCAACTTCGGCTCCATCGACGGCGATTCCGCGGCAGCCATGCGTTACACCGAGGTGCGCATGTCCCGTCTGGCCAGTTCCTTTCTGGCCGACATCGAAAAGGACACGGTGGAGTTTCGTCCCAACTACGACAACTCCCTGCAGGAGCCCTCGGTGCTGCCGACCAAGGTCCCGAACCTGCTGGTCAACGGCTCATCGGGCATCGCCGTGGGCATGGCCACCAACATTCCGCCCCACAACCTGGGCGAGGTGGTGGACGGAACCCTGCGCCTGCTCGACGACCCCAAGATGTCCATCGAAGATCTGATGCAGTACATCAAGGCCCCGGATTTTCCCACGGGCGCGCTCATCTACGGCAAGGCCGGCATCCGCGAGGCCTACCGCACGGGTCGCGGCTCGGTGCGCATCCGTTCGCGTATCGAGATCGAAAAGCGAAAAGGGGACCTCGAATCCATCGTCGTGAAAGAGATTCCCTACGCCCTGAACAAGTCCACCCTGGTGGAAAAGATCGCCATGCTGGTCAACGAGCGCAAGATCGAGGGCATCTCGGACCTGCGCGACGAATCGGACATGAAGGGCATTCGCATCGTCATGGATTTGAAGAAGGGCGTCTTCTCCGATGTGATCATCAATCAGCTCTTCAAGTTCACATCCCTTGAGACCAGCTTCGGCATCAACATGATGGCCGTGGTCAACAACCGTCCCCAGCTTTTGAACCTGAAGCAGGTGCTCGAGTATTTTCTCGACTATCGCCGCGAAGTGGTCATCCGCCGCTCCCGGTTCGACCTCAGGAAGGCCCAGCATCGGGCGCACATCCTTGAGGGCCTGCGCATCGCCCTTGATTTCATCGACGAGGTTGTCGCGCTCATCCGCGCCTCCAAGACTCCGCAGGAGGCCAAGGAGCGCCTGCGCGAGCGCTTCGGCCTGTCCGATATCCAGGCTCAGGCCATTCTCGACATGCGCCTGCAGCGGCTGACCAACCTGGAGCGTGAAAAGCTCCTGGAGGAATATGCCGAGCTCCTGAAGCAGATCGAGTATCTGACCAGCGTCATCGAGAATCCCGAAGTCCTGAAGTCCGTCATCCGTCAGGAACTCGAAGACCTGCGCGAGACCTTCGTCACGCCCCGCAAGTCCGAGCTTCTGGCCCATGATCCCGACTCCATCGACATCGAAGACATCATCCCCGACGAGCCGGTGGTCATCACCCTGTCCCGCAACGGGTATCTGAAGCGCACCAGCCTGGACAACTATCGCCAGCAGCGCCGGGGCGGAACGGGCATCACCGGGGTGCAGGTCGCGGAGGAGGATTTCATCACCTTCATCCTCACGACCTCGAACCACCAGTACATGAATCTGTTCAGCAACAAGGGCAAGATGTACCAGGTCAAGGTGCACCAGATTCCCGAGGGCGGCCGCACGGCCCGGGGCAAGCACGTGGCCAACCTGCTCCCGCTGGACAGCAACGAGTACATCGCCGCGGCCATGACCTGCCGTGATCTGGACCAGGAGAAATTCTACTTCTTCTACACCAAGCTCGGCGTGGTCAAACGCAGCTCCATTCACCTCTATCGCAACATCCGCGCCGTGGGTCTCATCGCCCTTGGCATGCGGGACGACGATGAACTCATCGGCGTGCGCGAGGTGGAGACCGACGACGAAATGGTGCTGGTCACCATGGACGGCTACTCCATCCGCTTCGCCTGCTCCGACGTGCGCGCCATGGGCCGCACCGCCACGGGCGTGAAGGGCCTGGCTCTGCGCAAGGGCGATCAGGTCGTGGCCGGCGTGGTGGTCAACAAGGACACCCAGCAGGAGCTCTTGACCATCGCGGAGAACGGCTACGGCAAGCGTACCCAGGTCGAGCACTTCCGGGCCCAGTCGCGCGGCGGCAAGGGCATCATCAACATGCGCATCACGCCCAAGACCGGCAAGGTGGTCGGGGCCATGATGGTCTATCCCACGGATGAGCTCATCCTCCTGACCTCGGGCAGCAAGATCATCCGCATCGGCATCTCCGACATCAGCCTGGTCGGCCGGGCCACCCAGGGCGTGCGCCTGGTCCGCCTTGAAGACGATCAGACCGTGGTCTGCTTCGATCATGTGCCGACCGATGCCCCGGAAGTCAGCGGCGTGCCTCGTGCCAGCGTGCCTGCCGAAAAGACGGCCCCGGACGATTCCGAGGTCCTGGACGATGATACGGATCTGCCCGATGACGACGAGGCGCTGGACGAATCCGAGGACTTGCAGGAATAGATCGCTTGGTTTTTGAATGAAGATATGGGCGCGCTCCGATGGGGGCGCGCCTTTTTTTGAGCGCCCGCCCATGTTTGCCGTCGCACTGGACGTCAAGAGGCGTGTCGTGTAAGGGCCCATGGCATGAAACGTGTACGAAAGACCGTGCGTGACGCAAGCAACAGGGACGGGCGAGAAGCCGGGTCCCTTTTTTTT
The DNA here is from genome assembly GCF_014873765.1 of Desulfomicrobium macestii. NCBI lineage: Bacteria > Pseudomonadati > Thermodesulfobacteriota > Desulfovibrionia > Desulfovibrionales > Desulfomicrobiaceae > Desulfomicrobium > Desulfomicrobium macestii. The sequence continues at coordinate 83,864 of NZ_JADBGG010000003.1, forward strand.
GGTCACGATGCAATCACAACCCCCGCAGGGGCGGCAAGGCGGAGCTATGAATTGGCGGCATAAGGACCTTTTGGAGATTTCCCAGCTCGATCCCGATGAGATCGCCCATATTTTCGAGACGGCGGCCCGGTTCGCGGAAGTGAATCAGCGGCCCATCAAGAAGGTGCCCATCCTGAAGGGCAAGAGCGTGGTCCTCTTCTTTGCCGAGGCCTCCACGCGCACCAAGACCTCGTTCGACATGGCCGGCAAGCGCCTGTCCGCCGACACCTTCAGCCTGACCAAGTCCGGCAGCTCCCTGCAGAAGGGCGAGAGCCTGAAAGACACGGCCCTGACCCTGCAGGCCATGAACCCCGACGCCATCGTCATCCGACACTGGGACAGCGGGGCGGCACGGTTCCTGGCCGAACGCCTCGACTGCTCCATCATCAACGCCGGGGACGGCTGGCATGCCCATCCGACCCAGGCCCTGCTGGACGGCTTCACCCTGCATCAGGTCTGGGGCTCCTTTGCGGGCAAGACCGTGTGCATCCTCGGCGACGTCGCCCACAGCCGGGTGGCCCGTTCGGATGTGGAACTGCTGACCATGCTCGGGGCCCGGGTCCGCATTTGCGCTCCGCGCACACTGCTGCCGGCCATGGTCCAAACCTGGCCGGTGGAGGTTTTTTCCGACGTGGCCAAGGCCTGCGAGGGAGTGGACGCGGTCATCTGCCTGCGCCTGCAACTGGAGCGGCAGCAGGCGGGGCTGCTGCCGGATCTGCGCGAGTACGCCTGCACCTACGGACTCAGCCCCAGGCATCTGGAAAAGGCCAAAGCGGATGTGAAGATCATGCATCCAGGGCCCATGAATAGGGGCCTTGAGATCGCTTCCGAGCTGGCCGATTGCGGGGCGAGCCTGGTCCTGGATCAGGTCGCCTCGGGCGTGGCCGTGCGCATGACCCTTTTGCATCTCTATCTGACCAGGGCTCGGATTTCGGCATGATAAATTTCAGGATGGTGGTACCATGGCACATGTAGACTTTTTTATTCGCAATGTTTCCTGGCAGGATCGCACCTGCGACCTGCTCATCGGCGAGGGCCGCGTTCTCGAACTTGCCGAGGCCGGAACTGTTGCCGCGCCCCAAGGCGCGTCCGGGACCGAGATCTTCGATGCCGCCGGGTTGACCCTTCTGCCGAGCCTCATCGACGCCCACGTGCATCTGCGCGAGCCCGGTCAGGAGTACAAGGAGGACATCGCCTCGGGCCTGTCCGCAGCGGCCGGGGGAGGCTTCGGCCAGGTCATGGCCATGGCCAATACCAGCCCCGTCAACGACAACGCCTCCGTGACCCGCTTCATGCTGCAAAAAGCCGCCGAGAGCTTTGCGCACGGTCCCTGGGTGCGGCCCGTCGGGGCGCTTACCGTGGGCCTTCTGGGCAAGGAGCTGGCCGCGGCCGGGGAATTGGCCCGGGCCGGATGCGTGGCCCTGTCCAACGACGGCCTGCCTGTCGAGAACACGGAACTTTTCCGGCGGGCCATGGAATACGCGGCGGATTTCGGCCTGAAGGTCATCGATCACTGCGAGGATCCATGGCTGGGCAAGGGCGGAGTCATGAACGAGGGCGAGGTATCGAGCCGTCTCGGCCTGAAGGGCATTCCGACCGTGTCCGAGGCCATGCAGGTCGCCCGCGACATCCTGCTGGCCTCCTATCTGGACCTGCCCATCCATCTGGCTCACATCAGTTGCAGGCAGTCCGTGGAGCTCATCGCGGGAGCCAAGGAGCGCGGCGTCAAGGTCACGGCCGAGACCTGCCCGCACTATCTGCTCTGGGACGAATCGCGGGTCGAGGGATATGACACCAGCGTGCGCGTCAATCCGCCCCTGCGCACCCGCGACGACGTGCTGGCCCTGCGCCAGGCTGTGCGCACGGGAGTCATCGACATTCTGGTCACGGACCACGCGCCCCACGCGGCTCACGAAAAGGAAGTGACCTTCGCCGATGCGCCCAGCGGCATCTCCGGCCTCGATACGGCCCTGTCCCTGACCTATGAACTGGTGCGCAGCGGAGAGCTTGAATTTGCCGACATAAGCCGCCTGTGGTGCTGGAACACGGCCGCCATCTTCGGCCTGCCCGCCAACCGCATGCAGCCCGGCGACCCTGCGGACTTTGTGCTTTTTGATCCTGATCTGGCCTGGGTGGCCACGGCCGGGGCCCTTTTGTCCAAGGGCAAGAACACGCCCTGTCTCGACAAGGAGATTCCGGGTCGGGTCATGGCCCATTTTCTGGGCGGCCGGGCCGTTTTTTCCAGGCTGGAGGCGATCACCCTGAAGCGCCCGTGACGCGGGGGCGGGCCTGAACCGATTTTGCAATCAGGGGGCACGGAAAGAATATGGCCAACATACTTATCGTAGATGACGACCTGAGCCTGCGCGAAGTCCTTGAAATCGCCCTGATCAAGAAGGGGCATTCGGTCTGGACCGCGCCCGATTCGGCTTCGGCCCTGGCCGTGCTGCAGCAGCATTCCATCGGCCTCATCCTGCTGGACCTGCGTCTGGGCCGGGAAAGCGGGATCGATCTGCTGGTCCGCATTCGCGAGACCTGGGCCGATGTGCCCGTGCTCATGGTCACGGCCTACGCCGACGCCAAGAGTGCCATCACGGCCATGAAGCACGGCGCCAAGGACTACATCTCCAAACCCTTTGAACTCGACGACCTGCTCTACACGGTGGAGCGCACTCTTGAGACGGCCCGCCTCAAGGAGGAAAACGACTGGCTCAAGGGGCAGATCAGCAAACAGTACGGCGAGATCATCGGCCAGAGCCGGCAGATGCAGGCTGTCTTCGATCTGGTGCGGCGCATCGCCCCGACAAACATCAGCGTGCTCGTGACCGGCGAGTCGGGCACGGGCAAGGAGCTTTTCGCCCGCTGCATTCACAGCCAGAGCCAGCGCGCCAAGCAACCGTTTCTGGCCATCAATTGCGGCGGATTGCCGGAGAATCTGGTGGAGAGCGAGCTGTTCGGCTTTCGCAAGGGCGCCTTCACCAGCGCCGATCGGGCCAAGAAGGGCCTCCTGGAAATGGCCGAGGGCGGCACCCTTTTTCTGGACGAGGTGGGCGAACTGGCCCATTCGACCCAGGTCAAACTGCTGCGCTACGTGCAGGAGCGCTGCTTCATCCCTCTTGGCGGGACCGAAGAGATGCGCTCGGATGTGCGCATCATCGCGGCGACCAACCGCAACGTCGAGCAAAGCGTGGCCGACGGCGATTTTCGCGAGGATCTTTACTACCGTCTGAGCGGGGTCAAGGTGCATCTTCCGCCTCTGCGCGAACGGGGGGACGACGTCCTGGCCCTGGCCGAGCATTTTCTGGAGAAGGCCTGCCGCGCCCAGAAGCGTCAGTTGCGGGGCTTTACGGCCGAAGCGCGCAAAAAACTCCTGGCCTATGGATATCCCGGCAACGTGCGTGAACTCGAAAACATCGTGGAGCGCGCCGTGGCCCTTGAACCCGGGGATACCGTCACGGCGGATTCCCTGGTCATCTACGAGAAAATCACTTCCACGGATCAGGATGGCGGAATCCAGAAGGTCCTGTCCGGGCAGATGACCCTCGACGAATATCTCGCCGTACACGAGCACAAGGTCATTTCCGAGGCGCTGCGGCGCTGTGGAGGGCATAAGGGGCGGGCTGCGGAGATGGTCGGACTCAACTTCCGGCAGTTCCGCTACCGCTTGACCAAGTCGGGGGAAAAAGATGAAGATATTTAGATTGCATCCGATTATCCGATGCAGACCTTTTCACGAACACGACCACTCAAGGAGACCTTGATGCCTCAGCCGATAAAAGAAGCCGCCTCCATCTGTAAAACCATCATGCGCAACGGCTACGACGCCTACGTCATCAACGCCGCGCTGCAGCGCAAGATTCTTGGAACCTCCAAGGATGCCGAGGTGGAGATCTGCACGGATATCGATCTTGCCGGCCTCAAAAATCTTTTTCCCGAAGTCTCCGCAGGCAGCGGGGATATCGTGGCCAGGATGAACCAGGGCAGCGCGACCTTCCTCTTTCATCCCGCCGACATGGCCGACGCTTCCCATCCCGAGGCCTGCGTTGCCCAGATCACGTCCAATATGTTGAGAAAGCTCGACAAGGACGAAGGTTTTCCCGTGAGCCTGGCCTGTCCGTTCATTCCCCGCTCCCGCGACGTTTACGATGGCTTCGAAAACATCTCCGGCGGTCAGATCAAGTTTCAGGGCATCCCCGACGAGACCCTCAAGCACGACTACCTGCGGGCCATCCGCGCCCTGCGCTTCTCGGCCAACTACCACCTGCCCATTGAGGAAAATTCCTGGATGTCCATCATTCGCGCTTCGCGTCGGGTGCTTGACTATGTCTCGGTCACGGACATCATGGACGAATGGCGCAAGGTCGAGGCCGAGAACATGTGGCGTTTCGCCGAGCTCCTTTTCGATTCCATGATCCTGCATGGGCTGGTGCCCGAGCTTGCGGCCTTGAGCCGGATCTTTCAGGTTTTCGACGAGGAGACCGGACCGTCGTCCATCTGGGAACACACCTTGAAGGTCATGCAGCACTATCCCGAGGAGTTGCCCTACGACTGGTACGGCACCCTTGGCTGCCTCTTCCTCAATTGCGGCAAGCTGTACGCCGGGGAAGTCTACGAGGATCGCACCACCTTCTACCAGCACCACCGCATCGGCGCCAAGGTCGCGCGGAAGATCCTGAAGCGCCTGCGCCTCAACACCGAGGAAGTGGACATGATCGTGAATCTGGTCCGCAACCACATGCGCTTTCATTTCATGCTCACGGACAAGGGCATCCGCCGCTTCAAGGCCGTGGACGACTATCCGCGCCTTATCGAGATGGCCCGGGCCGACATCAAGGCCAGAAATGCCAACTACACGGAATTCAATCACAACATGAAGATGCTGGAGCGGGCGGACATCCGCGAGGAGCTGCTCGAACCCCTGCTGAACGGCAAGCAGATCATGGATATCGCGCGCATCAAGCCCGGCCCGGCCGTTGGTCTGATCCGCGACAACCTGCTCCAGGCCCAGATCTCCGGCGACGTGAACACGATCGAAGAGGCCGAGCGTTTCGTGGCCGCCTACAAAGCCAAGGAGCAGCTCTAGGCGACCCGGTTCGCGGAGCCAGTTTCCTGCCGAAGGCACGAGGGGCGGCTTTGTAACGCCCTTTGTGCCTTTGCGATTCCAGACAGTGGAGCATCATGCGCAATATTCTTGAATTGACCTGCCCCGAGCTCGAAGAAGCCGTAAAAGCCATGGGCCACCAGGGCTTTCGGGCGCGCCAGCTGTGGCAATGGCTGTGGCGCAAGGGCGTGCGCGAGTTTTCGGCCATGACCAACCTGGCCCGGGATTTCAGGGAACAGCTCGTGCGCGAGTGGGCCCTTGTCTGGCCTGAAGTGCACGAGGTGCAGACCAGCAGCGACGGGACGGTCAAGCTGCTGCTGCGTCTGGCTGACGGGGCATTGGTCGAGACCGTGCTCATCCCGGACAAGGAGCGCTACACCCAGTGCCTGTCGTGCCAGATCGGCTGCCCCATGGGCTGCACCTTCTGCAGCACCGGGCTCATGGGTTTTTCCCGCAACATGACGGGGGGGGAGATCGCGGCCCAGGTGCTCGTGGCCAGGGACTACCTGCGCACCCACGGCCTTGGCGATGAGGTGAAGAACCTGGTTTACATGGGCATGGGCGAGCCCCTGACCAACTGGGACGAGGTGCGGCGCAGCCTGGAAATTCTCTCCAACGCCGAGGGACTTGAATTTTCGCGTCGGCGCATCACGCTCTCGACCTGCGCCATCAAGGGCCGGATGGACGTCTTCGGGATCGAAGGCCTCGCTCTGCCGGCCATCTCCCTGCATGCCCCGACCCAGGAGATCCGGGAGCGGCTCATGCCCGGCGCGGCGCGCTGGAGCATCGAAGAGCTGATCGAGACCCTGCAGGGTCTTGAGCTCAAGGCCCGGGAGCGGGTGACCATCGAATACATTTTGATCAAAGGGGTGAACGACAGCCTCCAGCATGCCCGGCAGCTGGTGCGGCTGCTTTCGCACCTGAAATGCAAGATCAACCTCATCGCCTACAATCCCGGCCCGGGCATCGAGTATGCAGCCCCGGAACCGGAGGACGTGCTGGCCTTTGAGGGACTCCTGCGCAAGAAGGGCTTTACCGTGACCTTGCGCAAGAGCAAGGGGCAGGATATCGCGGCTGCCTGCGGTCAGCTCAAGACCGAGGTTCAGGACCGCATGAATTCGACGACGAGCAACGAAGGACCAAAAAATGGAACAGCCTGATTTTGATAAATGCGGTGGACTTCTTCCGGTCATCGCCCAGGAGGCGGCGAGCGGCGAAGTGCTCATGCTCGCCTACATGAACGAAGAAGCCTGGAACGAGACCCTGCGTACCGGCGAGGTACATTATTACAGCCGCAGCCGGAAAACGCTGTGGCACAAGGGCGGCACTTCCGGGCATGTGCAGAAGGTGCGCTCAATACGAATGGACTGCGACAGGGACACGGTGCTGGTCCAGGTCGAGCAGATCGGCGGGGCGGCCTGTCACACGGGCCGCAGAAGTTGTTTTTATCGTGAACGAGACGCACAGGGGCGGTGGACGGACTGCTCCCCCATGGTGTTCGATCCCAAGGAGGTTTACAAATAATGGTTGATGGAAAACAGATGCGCATCGGAATACCGAAGGGTTCCCTGGAAGAGGCCACAGTCAAGCTTTTCGCCAAGGCCGGCTGGAAGGTGACCTCGCACCACCGGAACTACTTCCCGGAAATAAACGACCCTGAACTGACCTGTTCACTGTGCCGGGCCCAGGAAATGGCCCGCTACGTGGAAAACGGTCTCCTCGACGCCGGTCTGACCGGCAAGGACTGGATCCTCGAGAATCAGTCGGACGTCGTCATCGTGGATGACCTCATCTATTCCAAGGCCAGCAATCGTCCGGCCAAGTGGGTGCTGGCCGTGGCCGGCGACTCTCCGTACAAGCGGCCTGAAGATCTGGCCGGGAAGAAGATCGCCACGGAATTTCTGAGCTTCACCAAGCGCTATTTCGAGGAAGCGGGAATCCCCGTGGAAGTCGAATATTCCTGGGGTGCAACCGAGGCCAAGGTTGTCGAGGGACTGGTGGATGCCATCGTCGAGATCACCGAGACCGGCACGACCATCAAGGCCCACGGCCTGCGCATCATCGCGGAGCTTTTGCAGACCAACACCCAGCTCATCGCCAACAAGGAATCCTGGAAGGATCCCTGGAAGCGGGCCAAGATCGAAAACATGAACACCCTCCTGCAGGGAGCGCTCAGAGCCGACAAGCTGGTGGCCCTGAAAATGAACGCTCCGGCCGATGTCGTGGACAAGGTCATGGCGCTGCTGCCGAGCATGAACTCCCCGACCATCGCCCATCTGCACAACTCCGACTGGCTGTCCATCGAGACCGTCGTCGAGACCTGCCAGGTTCGGGATCTGGTGCCGAAACTGCAGTCGGTGGGTGCTCAGGCCATCATCGAGTACTCCCTCAACAAGGTCATCTAATGCGAGAGCCCCCAAAAGGGGGCTGTCAAGGAGCACGGCCATGAAGACATGCACGATGGTTCTCATTTTATGCTTCGTCCTGGCTGGGTGCGGAGCCCGTGGGGCTTCCAGGGGCGCATCGTCGAATATGGGCTCCAAGGAAGTGGATTTGCGATTCAACCTGATTGAATCGTACATCAACAGCGATCAGCCCCAGCTGGCCTTGCAGGAGCTTCTTCAGGTGGAACCCGCCGCCAGTCATCTGTCACGGTTTCATTTTGATTCGGGCATGATCTACATCGGGCTGCAGGAGCTTGAGCAGGCCCGGGACGGCTTTACCCGCGCCGTTGAAATCGACGAGGACTTCGGGGAGGCCTGGAACAATCTGGGCAAGGTCGAGGAAGCACTGGGGCGGGACAAGGAGGCCGAGGCCGCGTACCGCAAGGCGCTCAGCATTCTGACCTATGTCACTCCCGAGTTCCCGGCCTATAATCTGGGCCTGCTCCTGCTGCGTCAGGGCCGGGCGCGGGAGGCCGAGGAGTTCGGGCGCAAGGCGCTGGCCCGCAATTGGCGCTACATCCCGGCCTACAAGCTCCTGTCGGACGCCTTCGTGGCTCAGAATCGTCTTGATGATGCCGAGGCGGTGCTCAAGAGCGGCCTTGAGGCGGACATGGACAGCACCGCGACCATCCTGGCCCTGGCGGAGCATCAGATGCGCATGGGCAAGACGGCGGAAGCCAGGGAGCTTTTCGCGCGCATCGTCAAACAGTATCCCAAGTCCGGCGAGGCCAAGGCCGCCAAGGATTATCTGGACTTTCTGCAGTGATGCCCCGGGGATGCCCGAGGCATCCCCGGCATCAATCTCTTGATTTCCGATTTCGCGACCATCCGTATTTGACCACGATCGGACTGTCTGCCGGCATGCTCCACTCCGGCTCATAACCTCCCGTGCATCCCCGGCCGTGGTTCGGCTGCGGGCTTTTTTCAACCGCCGAAGAGATTTTGCCGCGCATGCGCGCTCACGGCCATGACGGCGGGATGCTTGAGGCGTCTTTCCGCGGAAATGGCGAAATAGCGCACATCGACGTCCGCCGCCTCTCCCACCTCCTCCACGTCGTAAACGCGACGAACCTCCTCTCTCATCACGCTTGGCGCCGGAAAGAGCCCAAGGCCGGCCTGGCCGAAGGTTTTCAGCAAGGCCGTGTCGTCGAACTCTCCCACCACGCGCGGGTGAATCCCGTGCTCGGCAAACCATCCGCCCAGCGCGCCGCGTGCGCTTCCCGTCGGCATGAGCATGGGCGCCCCTTCCAGGGAGCGCGGAAAATCGGGCCGGTAGCGCCGGGCAAGGTCCTGCACTCCGAAAAACGTCATCGAACAGTTGCCAAGGGGATGGTTGAACGCCTTTACCCCGAGACCGGAAGGCAACTGCTGGTCGGCAATGACAAGTTCGAGCTTGTGTATGGCCAATTCGGCAAACAGGTTTTCCAGCCTGTCCCGGTGACACAAAAGCCGGATGGGGGTCGCCAGCTCAAAGGCCGGGGCCAGGAGGCGAAAAGCGATGGATTTGGGCACCGAATCCGCCAGCCCTACGCGGAAGGGCAAGGCTTCTTCTGGAGGGGAATCCTTGAGCATTTCGGTCAGTTCGTTGCCGATCTGGAAGATTTCATCGGCGCGGGCCAGGGCGAGTTTACCTGCCTCGGTGATTTCGAGCCGCCGCCCGGAGCGTACGAAGAGCTTGACGCCAAGGTCCCGCTCCAGTTCGCCGATCTGTCCGCTGAGCGTCTGCGGCGTCAGGTGCATGCGTTCGGCCGCGCGCCTGATGCCGCCTGCCGTGGCCACGTTCCAGAAATAGTGGAGTTGCCTGTAGTTGAGCATGCCTGCCGCCTTTTGTCAGTTATTCACGAACAATTAATCCATTAATTACGAATATACTTGCTGCTGAAAATAGACAAGTAGGGGTTCTCAAATGGTCTGACGGCCGGGAGCGCATACGGGCCGTCGTGTTCACAATGCATTGCGGCACAGCCATGCCCCCGCTCCCGGGCTTGTTCGGCTCGGCCTGCGCAATAACAAATGGAGCACAACATGGCCCCTTCAGTTGGTGTCATCATGGGATCTTCCTCGGACTGGGAGACAATGCAGCACTGTTCCCGGACCCTTGAAATGCTGATGGTCCCGCACGAGACGCAGGTGGTTTCCGCGCACAGGACCCCGGGCCTGCTTTTTGAATACGCTTCCGGGGCCGAGGCGCGCGGTCTGCGCGTGATCATTGCCGGGGCCGGAGGCGCGGCCCACCTGCCGGGCATGGCGGCGGCCATGACTCTGCTCCCGGTCATAGGAGTGCCTGTGCGCTCCAAGGCCTTAAGCGGTATGGACTCCCTGCTTTCCATCGCCCAGATGCCGGCGGGGGTGCCGGTGGGAACCATGGCCATCGGAAGGGCCGGAGCCGTCAACGCAGCCCTGCTGGCTGCTGCCATCCTCGCCCCGCAGCATCCAGAGATCCGTGAGGCTTTGGCGGAGTATCGGCGCAGGCAGACACAGGCCGTCCTGGACAATCCCGTGCCGGGAGATCCGCTATGATCATCGGCGTGCTCGGAGGCGGCCAGCTTGCGCGCATGCTCGCCCTGGCGGGCCTGCCCCTGGGCTTTGATTTCGTGTTCTACGACCCCGCGCCTGCTCCGTGCGTCGCCTCTCTTGGCGAACATTTGCGCGGGGAATATTCCGACCGCGTCATGCTCTCCCGATTTGCCCGGCAGGTGGACGTCATCACCTACGAGTCCGAGAACATTCCCATTGAGTGTGTTGAATTTCTTTCGCTGATCACGCCTGTGCACCCTGGCGCGCAGGCATTGACCTGCTCCGGCGACAGACTGCGCGAGAAAGGGATTTTTCAGGAGCTGGGCATTCCCGCCCCGGCGTTCAGGGCGGTGGATTCTTTGTCGGCGCTGAACGAGGCGATCGGGGAAATCGGTCTGCCCGCCGTGCTGAAGACCCGCACCCTCGGCTATGACGGAAAGGGGCAGTTCGTGTTGCGCAGCCGTGACGATGTCGGCAGGGCTTGGGAGATGTTAGGCGGTTTTTCCCTGGTGCTGGAGAGTCTGGTCGCGTTCGATCGCGAAATCTCTGTTCTCGGGGTTCGGGACCAGGCGGGAAAGATCCTGTTTTATCCGCTCAGCGAGAACGTCCATCATGACGGGGTGTTGCGGTTTTCCAGGAGCCGCCCTCGCGATCCGATGCAAAAGTCGGCGGAGGAGCTGGCCGGAAAACTGCTCCGGCATCTGGATTATGTGGGAGTGCTGGCCCTGGAATTGTTTCAGGTCGGGTCCATGCTGCTGGCCAACGAGATGGCGCCGCGAGTGCACAATTCCGGCCACTGGACCATCGAGGGGGCCATGACGAGCCAGTTCGAGAATCATTTGCGGGCCATCGCGGGGCTGCCCTTGGGCAAGACTTCCGTTACCGGGCATTCGGCCATGGTCAATTTTATCGGAAGACAGCCTGATCTGGCAGGACTGTTGGCGCTGCGCGGTCTGCATGTCCACCTTTACGGCAAGGCGGAACGCCCCGGGCGCAAAGTCGGACACGCCACGCTGTGGAGCGGAAGCGGGGCCTCTTTCGAGGAGGGGTGCAGGACCCTGCGGTCGTTGCTGTGACGGTGGTCGCGGAAAAGGTGGGCTGAACGGGCGTTTTTTCAGCAGGGGAGACTGGGGCGGGACTGCATGCAGTCCCGCTGGCTATTCCTCGTCGACCCGCAGCAGGTCTTCCTCGTCCAGGTCTTCGGGATATTCGCCGGAGTCCAGATCGCAGAATCCGAAGCCGACGGAACACATGGGCAGGCCCAGAAGTTCCACCAGGCTCAGGTGGCGATCAACGGCCAGGGCAAAGCTGCAATCGTGATCCGGGCAGTGCAGGATGTCGATGATTTCTTCGCGGGTGGCGTCGGTGTTGAAGAGCTGGGCCAGAAGTTCGGGCTTGCCGCCCTGGCTTTTGGAGTTGCCCTTGCCCTCGGGGTCCAGGGACTGGGATGGCGACTTGTAGGTGTCGAGCAACTCCCCGTCCGCGTAGAGCCAGTAGTTAAGAAGCTCCTCGTCCAGGGTCTGGACGGCCAGGGCCGGGCATCCGAAATAGCCCGACAGGTCTTCGGCCAGATCGGTGAGGGCGGTGGAATCCCCTTCGTCGCTGTCCATTTCATAGACAGTGGTCAGGTCGTCCTCTGTTGGAGAAACAAAGGCGGAGCGTCCCTGGTTGCCGAGCTCCTGCAGAATGTCCTGCGCCTTTGGCCCTTTGAGCGTGATGTTGGCGTACGTGGTTCCCATATGGAGTTTCTTCAAACAGATTATGGTTCAAGATGCAAGCTTCTGATCGAAGAGTCTTTGAAAATGTGAAGGGGCTGTTTTTTTCGGAACTTGCAGTGCTGCGTGGCCCTTGCAAGCCCTTTGCAGGGGCTTTGCGCGCGGCCTTTGTTTCGCTTGGGACTTGAGAAAGGGCGGGGCTTCGCGTACCGGCAGACGACAGGGCGCGAACACGTTCGGGGCATTCATGCCCGGACGGGCGCCTGAATGTTTGCCGTCACGCCCTTGAGCAGGGTGCTTCTTTAAGACATATTTTTTTTTTGGAGGATTCATGAGTGCAGTGAAGGCGATGTGTGTCGCAGAGGCGGGCAAGGGTGTGGTCATTCAGGGCAACATGGCTTTTGCCGTGGGCTGCGTGAGGGCCGGAATCCACGCAGCGGACGGTTATCCCGGGACGCCCAGCACCGAGGTCATCGACAAGGGCCTCTCCCAGGTCCAGGACATGATCACCGTGGGCTGGTCCGTGAACGAGGCCGTGGCGGCGGGAGTGGGATTCGGCCATACCCTGGCCGGTAGCGACTGTGTCGTGACCATGAAGATTCCGGGCCTGTTCCAGGCCGCCGACGTGATCACGAGCGCCGCCTTCTATACCGGCCAGCGCGGCAGTCTGGTCTATTACATCGCCAGCGATTACACGCCGAGCTCCACCCAGCATCTGGTCGACCCGCGCTACATGCTCAAAAGTTGCTGCATTCCGGTCTTCGAGCCGCGCAACCACCAGGAGATGCACGAGGCGGCCCGCATCGCGGCGGATCTTGGACGGCAGTTCAACACGCCCGTGGCCGTCATCGCCAGCGGAGTGCTCTGTCACAGCGAGGGCCTGGTGCGCCTGATGGAAACGGCCACGCGCGAAAAGGCTCCCCTGCCCGAGAAAATGAGCGATTTCATCACCCTGCCCGTGCGTGCGCGGATGTTTCATGATCAGGTCCGCACCTCCCGCATCCCGGCCCTGCGCGGGATGGTCGAGGAGAGCCCGCTCAATGTCCTGACCAGAGGCGACGGCAAGATCGGCATCATCACCCACGGCGTGAACGACCTCTTCGTGGAGGAGGTCCGGGCCGCCACGGGAAAGAACGTGGATGTCCTGTCGCTGGGCTTCACCTATCCCCTGCCCATGGATCTCATCCGTCGCTTCTGCGAAAGCATCGACGGTCCCGTTTACGTCATCGAGGACGGCTATCGCTTCATCCAGGAAGCTATCCAGGCCGAAGGAATCGCGGTTCAGGGCAAGGGCGCGGACGAGACCGTCACCGAATGGACCCCGGCACTTATCTCCGCCCGTCTTGGTCTGGCCGAGCCGGCCGGAAAATCCGCGGTGGCCAGCCTGCCGCGTCCGCCCATGATCTGCGCGGGCTGTCCGTACCGTCTTTTCGGCCAGATCGTCGGCAAGATGCGCAAGAAGGGCAAGCTTGAAGCGGTGTTCGGCGATATCGGCTGCAACACCCTGCTGCACTTTCTGAACGCCATGGACACCGCCCTGGCCATGGGCGCCAGCGAAGCCAAGCGGCTGGGCTATGTTCTGTCCAGGCCCGAGGCCGCGAGCAAATGCCTGGCCGTGCTCGGCGACGGCACGGAGTGTCACAGCGGCATGGACGCGACCCGCAACACGATTTTCAGGAACATCCCCGGCGTCAAGGTCATCCTGAACAACGAATGGACCGCCATGACCGGCGGCCAGCCTTCGCCCACTTCTCCCGCCAACCTGGCCGGGGATCCCAATGTCTTCGACCTGAATGCAAGCCTGAAGGCGCACGGGGCCAATGTGGTCGAGGTCAGCGGCTATGACAAGAAAGCCCTGGAAAAAGCGCTCAAGAACGCTCTTGCGGCCGCCGAGACCGGCACCTTCACCACCCTTGTGGTCACGGGCGTGTGCATCCGCAAGATGCCCAAGGAGTCTTACGGCGTCAAAATGGCCGTGGACCCGGAATTGTGCATCCGCTGCGGCATGTGCCAGATCTGCTCCGGCATAGAGGCCGACGCCGAGGGCCTGCCCTTCTTCAACAACATCTGCACCGGCTGTGTGAGCCAGAACCCGGCCTGCGCCCAGATGTGCCCCAAGGGCGCCATCGCCCCGGCCAAGGATCAGAGCGCCTGCGGCCTGACCAGCTGTCCGGATCTGCCCGTTCCGCCCGAGTCCATCGACCTGCCCGCCACCGGCGGCTTGCCCGCCTTCTTGTCCGTGGCCATCCGTGGCGTCGGCGGCCAGGGCAATCTCTTCTTCGGCCGGGTGCTGACCCAGCTCGCGTACCTGCTCGGCTACGACAAGCAGAACATCGTCAAGGGCGAGACCCACGGCATGGCCCAGATGGGCGGCCCGGTCATCAGCACTTTCGCCTGCGGCGCGGTCCACTCCCCCGTGCTCATGCCCGGCACCACCCAGTGCCTGGTCTGCATGGAGCGCAGCGAAGTGTTCCGTCCCGGCTTCCTGGACATGCTGAAGCCCGGCGGCACGGTCATCCTGGCCGACACGGCCATCATGCCCCCGCTTTTCAAGGCCGAGAACTATCCGACGGTGGAAGCCGTGCGCGAAGCCTTAAGCGGGTACAAGGTCATCGACGTCGATGTGCTCGCAACGGCCCTTGGCCTTGGCGATCCCACGGGCCGCAGCGCCAACGTGGTCATGATCGGAGTCCTGAGCACCCTGGCTCCCTTTGATTCATTCCCCAACGAGTACTGGCTGCAGGCCCTCAAGAACGTCAGCCCCAAGCCGGCCATCTGGCAGGCCAATTACGCGGCCTTCCTGGCAGGACGGGAGCTGGGTGTGAAATAGGCTGGAGGATGTCTCCGGGTGGAACTCCGGAAGATGAATTGAAAAAGGGCGCCTGTCGGTTGACGGGCGCCCTTTTTTGCGGGTGTCCTAGAGGCCCTGATAGCGCTGCAGGCCCATGAGTTTGTGGAAGTCTTCGGGTTGCTCGACCGGCCTTGCGTCCAGTTTGCGCGCCCAGCCGAAGTCGCTGAAGCGCGAACCCTGGATCTGGATCAGGGCCCGCGTGCCGCCGGGGCCAAGGACCATGGTCTCGTAGGCGCGCACGACCTCGGGCAGGGTGATTTTCTTCAGGGCATCCACCAGCAGGTCGCGGCTGTCGAAGTTCCGGTTGCCCAGGCGCAGGTCCGTTTCAAGCCAGCCGAACTCCTCTTCCAGGGTGTCCGGGCTCTTGGTCAACGAGGCCAGCACGCCCTGACGCACGTCTTCGAATTCCTCTTTTGTCACTCCGCGCATCTGTTCGAGCGCCCGGAAGTAGAAGGATTCAAATCTGTCCGCCAGACCCGCCGTGCCCTGCACCGGGCTTTGCACGCCGAATCCGATCCCGGCATTGTGCGCGAACATGACCGGAAAGCTCGTCGCCACGTAGCCCAGCTGCTCCTCGGTGCGCAGCCGGCTGTAGAAGCGGGTGGACAGGAGCCCCTCAAGGAGCAGCATGCGCGCCTTGGCGTTTGGGCCGGGCGCGGGGTCGAGGAAGAGTTCGACCAGCGCGCTGTCCTCCAGCACGCTGTGCTTGCGATAATCCGCCGTCACGCCCTGCCTGGGCGCGATGCGCGTGGCCGTCGGAGGTGCGCCGGCTTCGGGGCCGACAAACTGCTCAAGGTCCGCCGTCAGCCTTTGCAGGGCATCTTCCGTGACGTTGCCGAAGCCAAAGACCGTGAGACGCATATCCCGGCGCACGGCGCTCAGGTATTGGCGGAAGTCCGTCAGGGTCAGTCCCTTTGTCGCCTCTTCGAGCGCCCGATGATCCCACGACGGAGCCTTGAGAAGATTGCGCATTGCGCTCATGGCCTGGCCGAACAGACCCTGCTTTTCCATGTTGGCAAGCTCGCGCAGCTGTTCCGCCCTGGCCTGTTCAAAGTCTTCCGGCGTTGTTTCCTGTTCCAGGAAGCCCAGCACCCGGGGCAAGAGGTCGGTCTGGTGCTGGCTGAAGCCGTCGATGCGGATCACGACACCTTCGTCCCCGGATATCGACAGTCCGAGCCCCGCCTCGATGGCTTGATAGCGCAGGCCCGCCTGCTTCTGGTCCCACAGTTCGAGCAGCACGCCCTGCTGGGCCGTTTGTTCGATGGTGGAAGCGAATCGCGTGGACTGTAACCGGGTCATGAGGATGGCCCTTGGCTCCTGGCGGAATGCGGAGTGGGCGTGCCAGAGGGAGAGGCCGGGTCTGTCCGCGAGCTCGCGGGGCCGTGCGTCGCCCTTGGGCGCGACCAGGGAGAAATTGTCCGGCAGGAAGGGGTTGAGGTCCGGAAGGCGCAGGTCCATCCCGGCGGAAAGCCCGGCCCAGCGGGAGATGTCGTCTGCATTGACGGGTCTTGTGCTGTACGGCGTCTGGTAGAAAAAAGCCTCCCTGTCCACGGGCTGGTCCGGGCCGACCTGGAAGATCCGCGCGTTTTCGGGCCGCAGCGCCTCGATCACGGTGTTTACGGCCTCGCGGTCGTAGGAATCCAGGCGATAGAAACCGAAATTTACATCCTCGACCGGGTGCAGGAGCATCCGCCTGGCGGCGGAGGCGACATAGTCGAAGCCGCTGGTCAGGGGGGCGAAGCGGAATTCCATGTCCCAGATGCGCCGCAGTTGATCGAAATAGGCCTGATTCAGGCCCTGGGTGCGCAGCAGGTCGAAGTAGGCAAAGATCGTGGCCAGGACCTCGTCGCGGCGCCTGTCGCCCTCTTCGGTGAGTTGCACGTAGAGGGACAGGGTCACGCCGTTGCGAAGACTGGTGGTATCGCCGCCGGCGCTCAAGGACAGCGCCAGGCCCTTGTCGCGCAGGACCTCGATCAGGGAATGCGAGGTCTCCGTGCCGAGCACGGCGGACACGACCTGCATGGGCTTGGTGCGGTAGTCGTCCAGGGCCTGGGGCAGGACGAAATCGATGCTCAGGCTGCGGGTCTCGCGCACGGGACGCACCCCGATGATCACGCCCTTTTCGTTGTCCGTGGCCGGAGGCGCCGTGGGAACGACCACCTTGGCCTGGCGGTCGGGGATCACGGCGAGTTCCCGTCTGGCCAGGGCTTCCAGTTCGTCCAGGCTCTGGGGCCCGTAGAGCACGCCTTTCATCAGGTTCGCCGAGTACCAAGTGGCGTGGAAGCGCACCAGTTCCTCGTGCAGGAGGCTGCCCGGCTTGTCGGACAGGGTCTCCAGATTTCCGCCCGTGAAGCGGGTGCCGGGATGCTCGGGGTTCAGGGTCGAGAGCGTCAGCATGGCCAGGCGTCGGCCGTCGCTGTGCTTCTTGGATTCCATCTCGGCGTTGACGGCGTTTCGCTCCTTGTCCGCATAGACCGGGTCAAGCCTCGGGTGGGCCAGGGTGTCGGCCATGCGCCGCAGGGCTTCGGCAAAGGCGGGCGGATCTACCTCCATCATGTACGTGGTGGAGGTGTAGCCCGTGGCCGCATTGGTCTGGCCGCCGTTTCTGGTGATGAAGGACTGGTACTCCTCGGGGCCGGGATAGGACTTGGAGCCCAGAAAGAGCATATGCTCCAGATAATGGGCCAGTCCGGGCTGGGAGTCCGGGTTATCGAGGCTGCCCACGGGCAGGGCCAGGGCGGCGGCGGCCTTGGAGGCGCGCTCGTCCTGCACCAGCAGCACCTGAAGGCCCGAATCCAGGGTCAGGGCCCGGTAGGCGCGGTAATCCGTGTCAGAAACGCGCACCTGGGCCGCAAGGGCCTGGGTGGCGATGAACAGGAAGAAAAGAACAAAACGCAATATGGGCATGGGGCCTCCTCGAATACGTTGTTGATTCAGTGCTGACGGTTACGTTCTCTGCAGCAGCTGCTCGATTTCGGGCAGCATGGGCGCGACGCATTTTCTGCCCTCTTCGATGGCCTCCTCGGCCCTGAAGAACTCAAGCAAGCCGATGTGCGAGAGCTTGGGCGTGAACAGGATCTCCGGAGGGTCTCCGGCCAGGCGGCTGCGTGTGATGCGCTCCTGGGCGATGTTCACGGAGCCGGCGATGGCGTCGAAAAGTCCCGGGGGTTCGTCTTCCTCTTCGGTAAAGGAAAAGAGAGAGCCTGCGTATTCCTTGACCAGATTCGAGAACGCTTCGGCCATGCCGTTTCTTTTTTCCTTTTTTGGCGTCTTTTCCAGATGCTTGCCCACGATGTCGCCATTGAGGTTGACGGCTATGACCACGTCGGCCCCGAGGGCGCGGCAGACCGAGACCGGCACCGGGTTGACCAGGCCGCCGTCCACGAGCCAGCGGCCTTCATGCCGGATGGCCGGGAACAGCCCCGGCAGGGAGATGGAAGCCCACACGGCCTCCAGCATCGGCCCCTTGGTGAACCATATCTCCCGGCCCGATTCCAGGCTGGTGGCCACGGAGCCGTATTGCAGCTCAAGGTCCTCGATGCGTACATCCGCCCCGACCACGTGCTTCTGCAGAAATTTGCGTAGCCTGGAGGTGTTCACGAATCCCGTGAAGGAGGAATTGATTTCAAAGAAGCTTGCGGTCTCAAGCCGTGTCAGGGAGCGGACCCATTCTTCGAGCCTGTCCAGGTTGCCTGCGACGTGGGCCGCGCCGACAAGGGCTCCGACAGAGGTTCCGCAGACGATGTCGGGCCTTATGCCCTGTTCCGCCAGAGCCCTGATGATGCCGATGTGGGCCCAGCCACGCGATGAGCCGCTGCCCAGGGCAAGGCCGATCTTGAGATGGGGATTGGAATGTGTGCTCATCAGCTTGTCTCCGTGAAACAGGTCGTCCGGCCGCAAACAAAGAGGGTAAATCCGCCGGGGGGCGCGTCAAGGTCTAGTCGGAAAAAGCCAGCCGTGCCCCGAGTCCGACGAGCAGTCCTCCGCCCAGGCGTCTGAGCCGGATGGCGCCCGAACCGCCGGTCAGCCGCCGGTGCAATGCTCCTGCGGCCACGGCCAAGACAAGGCTCCAGATCGTGCTGGTGGCGACGAAGGTCAAGCCCAGCGCCAGAAAGGACAGGCCGGGATGGGCGGCACCCGGCGCGATGAATTGCGGGATGAGGGCCAGGAAGAAGAGCGCCACCTTGGGATTGAGCACGCAGGTGATCACGCCCTGGATATAGATGCGGCCCGGGGATTGCCTTTTGGGTCCGGCATGGGACGCTCCTTCGGGGCGCGACCATATCATGGTCAGGCCGAGATAGACGAGGTACGCCGCTCCGGCCCATTTGATCATCTGATAGGCCGTGGCCGAGGCCATGACCACGGCGGCCAGTCCCAGGGCCCCGAGCAGCGCGTGGATCACGCATCCGCTGGAGATCCCAAGGGCTGAGGCGATGCCCGCTGCGCGGCCTTGCGTTGTGCTGCGGCTCAGTATGTAGAGGGTGTCCGGACCGGGATAGAGATTCAGGGTCACAGCGGTGATGATGAAAAGCGGGTAATGCATGATGTCGATCATTCTGGTCCTCGATTGCAGGGCCTTGCGCCGGAGTCGGGCTGTGTGTAGCGCAGAGCCCATGCATGAATTCATGAAACTTCTGAAAAACTCTCCGTCCGGGGCGGTGTTCAATCCCTGGCATCACCGGGATTCCGCGCACGACGCCGCGCCCGGCGCTCCGGCCGTGCGACGGGAGCAGCTCGCCTCCTACCTCGGTGAACGGCAAAAGGCCACGGTCATTCTTCTGGCCGAGGCCCTGGGCTATCAGGGCGGGCATTTCTCGGGCATCGCCATGACCTCCGAGCGCCTGCTTCTGGGACACCTGCGCCACAAGGGCCTTGGCCCCGAAATGGTCCTGGCGGGCAAGCCCCGGCGCACCAGCCGCGAGGACGTGAAGCCGGACGGCTTCACCGAACCCACGGCCACCATCGTCTGGGGGGCCATGGCGACGCTTGGCGTGGACACGCGCGACGTGATCCTGTGGAACGCCTTTCCCTGGCATCCCTACAAGCCGGACAAGGGTTTCCTGAGCAACCGCACCCCCTGCGACACGGAGGTCATGCTCGGACAGCCCGTGCTGCGGGCGCTCATGGCCTACGCCTCCGGGGCCCGGATTCTGGCCGTGGGGCAAAAATCCGCCGCGCTGCTTGCGGCCATGGGCATCACCGCCCCGGCCCTCCGGCATCCGGCCAACGGCGGAGCCGGTCAGTTCAGGGAGCAGTTCGGGCGGATCATGAAAAATCTCCGGAGATGATCGGTCACGTTGACATGCCCGCCCCGTCAGGGGATATGTCTCGGGAAGCGTGAACACCCTGCCTGGCTGTTGAAAAATTCATAATTCGCAGGCCGTTTTGGGGCGGCCTGCCACCCCCGGAGGATATCATGAAATACCCGTCCCCCTATGCTCCCGATTTCAGCAATCGCGATCCCCTGACAGGCGTGGCCGAAGACTTCCCGACCCGCTGGTCCCCGCGTTCCTTCGTAAAGACCGCCATTCCCGCCGAAGACCTTGAAGTCATCTTCGATGCGGCCCGCTGGGCGCCTTCGGCTTACAACGAGCAGCCCTGGAACATCCTGACCTCCACGGACGAGACCTTCGAGACCTTCCTTGGCCTTTTGGTCGAAGCCAACCGGAAGTGGGCCGTGAACGCGTCCCTCATCGGCTTCATGGTCGCCCGCAGGAATTTCACCCAGTCCGGCAAGCCCAATCCCACGGCATTGTACGATTGCGGCTCGGCCTGGATGTCCCTGACCCTGCAGGCCAGAAAGCTCGGCCTCTACACCCACGGCATGTCCGGGATCAGAAGAGACGCCATTTACGAGGCTTTCGGCATCGACAGGGATGACTTTGAAGTCGTGGCCGGATTCACCATCGGCGTCCTTGATCTGAAGGAAAATCTGGGCAAACCGTATGTCGACTGGGAAAGCCCATCCCCGCGCAAGCCCCTGGCCGAGATCTGGAAACAGGGCGTCTGGTAGGAAACCGCTTTGATAACGGCGAAGGGCCGCGCTCCCCTGGGAACGCGGCCCTTCGCCGTTTTTTGGCGCATGAGCTTCATGCGCCCATGAGTTTCTTGCGGAACATGAAGAAGGCCGCGCCAAGGATGCACAGCCCGGCCCAGACATAGTCCATGCCCGGCTTCTCCTTCATGTACAGGATGGAGAAGGGGATGAAGACGGACAGGGCGATGCACTCTTGCAGAATCTTGAGCTGGCCGATGTTCATGACCTGGTGGCCGATGCGGTTGGCCGGGACCTGGAGCAGGTATTCCATGAGCGCGATGCCCCAGCTGGCGAACGCCGCTATGATCCAGGGGGTCTGCGACAGGTTGCGCAGGTGCCCGTACCAGGCAAAGGTCATGAAGATGTTGCTGAGCGACAGCAGGATGATGGTGGTGAGATAAAAGCGCATGAGATCCGCCTTGCCCCGGAGGGGCTTTGACCGCGAAATTTGGATTGCGGCCTGATGTAGCAGGGCCACGGAAAAACACAACGCTTTCCATCAAAAATAAGTTCTTTCATTTCAGAGTGATAAGATGGAGTCTGCGCTTTGCGACGCCTTTTTCAGGGACGCCTTAGAAAAATGTCCTCATTGAGCCGTCCGCATGGGTCGAAGGCCACCTTCCGGGCGAAGTGCACGGCCAGAAACGACGAGACCGTGGCGGCGGTGAAAATCGCGATCATGATCATGATCTGGTAGACGATGGCCACGGCCGGGGATGAGCCGCCCAGAATCTGACCTGTCATCATGCCCGGCAGAGAGACGATGCCCATGGTCGCCACCGTCCCGATCTGCGGCCCGACGGCGGCGCGCAGGGCGTTGCGCAGAAAGGGGCGCACCGCTTCCGCGCGGCTTGCGCCCAGGGTCAGGTACTGGATGTGCACATCGACCCCCGCGCGCAATTCGGAGAAAAAGCGGTCCAGAGCCACGACGTTGCTGCGCAGAATGTTGCCCAGCACCATGCCCATGAGCGGGACCAGATAGCGGGCCGAGGAGATGGTGGCCAGATCGAAGACCAGCAGGAAACCGGCCAGGATCAGCAGCGCGGTCAGCAGGTGGGCGGGCAGGATCGTCCACAGGCATTTCCTCCACGACAGCAGGCTCTGGCGCAGGATCGACCCCGTGGCCACGACGATCATGACCAGCACCCAGGCCACGTTGACCGGCAGCATGTCGAGCCTGAAGATGTACTCCAGATAGACGGCCACCAGCGCCAGTTGCACGGACATGCGCACCATTGAGATGAGCAGGTCCCGGGTCAGGCGCAGGCGCAGATGACGGAAGATGAGCACCGGGAATACCAGGATCACGGAAAACATGAGCAGGGCCGGGATGGAAATGACCATTGTCTCGTTCATTCGCGCCTCCAGAGCTTTCCGGATTCAAGGCTGACCTCGGCGAAGCCGAACTCCAGCCATTCGCGGTTGTGGGTCACGGCCAGCACCGTTCGGGCCTTGTCCCGGGCAAAAAAGCCGACCACGGCGCGCATGGATTCCTGATCCAGGCTGGAGGTGATCTCGTCCAAGAGGCAGAAGCTGCGCTCAAGTTGCAGGCCCTGGATGATGGTCAGGCGCTGCTGTTCTCCTCCGGACAGCCTGGCGTACGGGCTTTTCTTCAAGGCCGGGTCAAGTCCCAGGGCCTCCATGAGCCGGTCCTGCTCCACCTGGTCCGCATGCAGGGCGTGATTGGCGGCAAAGGTGAAAGGCAGGTTCAGATATTCCCCGGCCGTGCCTTCGAAGGGCAGGGGCTTCTGGCCGATGTACAGAAAGCGGGAGCGATGGGCCCCGAGGTCTGCTACCGTGACCTCCTGTCCGTTCCACAGGACGGCGCCTGCATCCACGGGCTCGAACAGGAGGGCGACCTTGAGCAGCGTGGATTTGCCGGCACCCGACGGTCCGGTCAGGGCCAGATGTTCACCCGGGGACACGGTGAGGTTCACCCGGTCCAATATCACTCTCCCGGCGCGGCGCAGGGTCACCTCGCGAAATTCCAGCATGCGTTCTCCATTTTTCAGGATTGTTTCCCCCGGCCACATGGCAACCTTCCCGGAGTGGGTCAAGGCCGGGATGAAACGGGGCGGATTTTGCCCGGACCTCAGGGGCCCTTGCGCGTACGGGCCATCGAGGCCTTGCTTGGCAGGTCGTGCGCGTGACTGCCATCCGGGTCGATTGCCAAAGGTGTGGCCTCGGGCGGCTGTCGGTCAAAATGGAAATTTTGTTTATAACTTGGAAATATATATAACCACTAACGAATTCCGCCTTATTTACCGAATTTAAAGGATTATTTTAAATAATGGCAATATTTTGTTCCAGCCATGTCGGATTCTTACGGATTCGCGACGGGTTTCCCGTGTGCCCCGATGCGGCCGTGCGTGCCGCAAGCCTTGCCGGCTCGGGGTTTGCGCGGAATTTTCGTGAATGTTTGCCCCGGGCCGTGTTTGTGGTAAGCTTTTTGCCAGTAAGAGATTTTTCCACCTTACTCAACATGACACAGGCATAAGGAGCAGGCATATGATTGTCGGAGTTCTCAAGGAAATCAAGGCGCAGGAAAACCGGGTCTGCATGACTCCGGCCGGGGTTGAAGTCATGAAGCAGCACGGGCACGAGGTGCTGGTGGAGGCTTCGGCCGGTATCGGCAGCGGGTTTTCCGACGCCGACTACGTGGCGGCGGGTGCACGAATCGTCGCGGCTCCGGCCGAGGTCTACGCCCAGTCCGACATGGTCATGCACGTCAAGGAGCCGCAGCCGTCCGAGTACGCGATGGTCAAGCCCGGGCAGATCGTCTTCACCTATTTTCACTTCGCGGCCGACGAGAAGCTGACCCGCGAATTCATGAAGACCGGCTCCGTGGCCATTGCCTACGAGACCGTGACCGGCCCTCACGGCGGTCTGCCGCTCTTGACCCCCATGAGCGAGGTGGCCGGGCGCATGGCGGCCCAGGAAGCGGCCAAGTACAATGAGCGCGTGCACGGCGGGCGCGGCATCCTGCTCGGCGGCGTGACCGGCGTGGCCCCGGCCACGGTGCTGGTCATCGGCGGTGGCATCGTCGGGACCAACGCGGCCATGATGGCGGCCGGTCTTGGCGCGAAGGTCTACATCCTGGACATGAACCTCGACCGCCTGCGCTACCTGTCCGAAATCATGCCCAAGAACTGCACGCCGCTGATGAGTTCCCCGGCCATGATCCGCGAACTGGCCGCTCAGGCCGACGCCATCATCGGCGCGGTATTGGTGGTGGGGGCCAAGGCTCCAAAGCTCATCACCCGGGAGATGTTCAAGGACATGAAACCCGGCTGCGTGCTGGTTGACGTGGCCATCGACCAGGGCGGCTGCTTCGAGACCTCCAAGGCGACCACCCACTCCGATCCGATCTACGAGGTGGACGGCATCATCCACTACTGCGTGGCCAACATGCCCGGAGCGGTTCCGATCACCTCGACCATGGCCCTGACCAACGCGACCCTGCCGTACGCCCTGCAGATCGCGGACAAGGGCTGGAAGACCGCCTGCAAGGAAAATTCGGGCCTTAAAAACGGCCTGAACATGGTCGGCGACAAGATCACCTTCAAGGGCGTCGCCGAAGCCTTCGGCCTGCCCCACACCCCCGCCGACTCCTGCCTCTAGGCGACCTGCCGGGCACCTCCTCCCGGTTTGGCCGCGACAAACTTCAGGCCCGAAGCGCATTGGAAAATGCACTTCGGGCCTGAAGTTTTTTCAAAAAACGCCGCCCTGATTTCAAGGCAAGTTCGAAATCATCCTGCTCTGGACGTGAAGAGAGCGGACGCTCCTGTGCCCCGGCTCAATTCTGCAGAGGTATCTGAAGCTCCGTTAGGTTGTCCTCGCTGTTCATGCCCTCCCAGTGCACGTAAACCTCGCGGCCCAGGGGCTGCAGGGCAAGTCCCTGCTGCAGGGCCTGCGGGGTGAAGGCGGTCCAGGCGATGCCGACTCCGCTTATGGGCCCCCTGTAGTCCGTGCACAGGCATTCGTGGGCGGGAACCTCGTGGCAGATGAACGCGCCCTGACCACGGCAGGCGTCCACGGGGAAGGATACCTTCAGGGAAAATTCCTTGTCCGGGGAGCCGTCGCAGCCATCGTAGGTGAAGATGCACGGACCGGTCAGGGCCATGCCTCTGTTTTCGATCTCCGCCAGGAGCATGGGGATGATCTTGCCGGCAAAGGCCGCGATTTCCGGGATTGTCAGTGTGGCTCCGGCTTCAAGGACCGTGGCGGCGGGGATGTTCTTGCGCTTGATTTGCATGTTCTCTCCTTCAGGGTCGAGGTTGAGTTCACTGAAACGCACCCATGATAAGGCCGAGCTGGGTCTCGATGCGGACCGCGATGTCGGCCATCTGCCCAGGCTGGATCGGTACGATATCCATGACCTCCGGGCGGGCTTCGGGCGGACCGCATTCACCGCTGCAGCCCAGACCCATGGCGTGGGTCAAGAGGTCTGCCAGATGCACGATGCCTGCGAGGGGCAGGCCCGTGGCCCGCGCGGGATCGTGGTGGCAGCCTACGGTCCGGCTCAGGCCGGAGGGCATCCGCCATCCGTCCAGAAGGCGCTCGCCCATGTCCGCATGGTCTATGCCGAAGAAAAGAGCTTCCTCGGTCATCAGCGGGCGTTTGTGCCTTAGGGCGCTGTCTATGCAATAGCGGGAGCGCTCGGGAAAGGACGTGAAGAAATAGAGCCGCCCGATGTCGTGCAGCAGCCCGGCTACAAACGCCTGTTCCGGCTGTGCCAGTCCGGTGCTTTCCGCCAGCGCCTTGCAGGTCAGGGCGCAGCCGAGACTGTGTTCGAGAAAGGTCCGCATCTCGATCACTGATTTTGGGATGACCCCGAACTGATCGACCATGAGCAGGCTGGAGGCGAGCATGCCCACTTCGCGCAGGCCGACGATGGCCACGGCCCGGGAAACGGTTTCGACCTTGCCCTGGAAGCCGTAGATCGGCGTGTTGACGAGTCGCAGGAGCTTGGCCGTGAGTCCGGGGCTGTGGGTGATGATCTCGACGATCTTCTTGCTGGAGGGGTCGGGCTCGCTCAATGCCAGATTGAGGTCCTGGGCCACGGCGGCCAGCTGTGGGGGATCGAAGCTGTCCAGGCAGAACATGGGCAGTTCCCGGGGCAAATGCACCGGTCCGGCGGGCCCCCTGCAATCGCGCAGCAGCGGGGGGAGTCCTCTTTCGATGCGTTGGGCTTCGGCTTCGGTGCGCAGGCCGAGCAGGATCGGGCCGGGCGGGACGCCAAGGTCGTGCCCGGCATAGAATCTGCGTGCATGCTCGGCGGCCAGTCTCAACTGTTCGGCGCTCAGGGTCACGCGTTCGTCCTCGATCTCGACGTCCGCGACCCCGCGTTGCCCAAGGGCCGCGATGGCGCTTTCCGACAGCGTCGCCCCCTTGGGAAAGAGCAGGCGGCCTGCCGGGTCCATGAGGTCGGCCGCCAGGACTTCACCGGGCAGGACCTGCTCGATGCGTTTAAGCATGGTGTCCACTCCCTACAGGTTTCATGGCCGTGCAGTTTTTATGAATACTACATTTATGCACGGGGAGGAACAAAAAAACGCAATCGCAAGGCGTTCGTGACCACCAATACCGAGCTCATGGCCATGGCGCCTCCCGCGAGCATGGGGCTCATGGTCGGCCCCCCGAAGACGTGCAGAAGCCCTGCCGCGATGGGAAGCCCGATGGTGTTGAAGGCAAAGGCCCAGAACAGGTTCTGGCGGATG
Source organism: Desulfomicrobium macestii (assembly GCF_014873765.1). Taxonomy (NCBI): domain Bacteria; kingdom Pseudomonadati; phylum Thermodesulfobacteriota; class Desulfovibrionia; order Desulfovibrionales; family Desulfomicrobiaceae; genus Desulfomicrobium; species Desulfomicrobium macestii. The sequence goes on from NZ_JADBGG010000003.1 coordinate 110,291, forward strand.
TTGCGCATCACCGCGCGGCTCAGGGCCAGGGCCGTGAGCACGCCAAAGAGGTCTTCGCGCATGAGCACGACATCACCGGACTCCATGGCCACGTCCATGCCGCCGCCCATGGCCACACCCAGGTCGGCCCGGGCCAGGGCCGGGGCGTCGTTGATCCCGTCGCCGACCATTCCGACAACGCGTCCTTCCTGCTGAAGCTCGATGATGACCTCGGCCTTGCGGTCCGGCAGCACCCCGGCGATGACCCGGTCGATGCCGAGGCGCGTGGCCACGGCCCGGGCGGCCCGTTCGGAGTCGCCGGTCAGGAGCACGATTTCCATGCCCAGATCGCGCAGACGCTGCACCGCCTTCTCCGATTCAGGCCTGAGCTGGTCGCTTATGGCCAGCAAGCCCGCCAGAACGTTGTCCACCGCCACGTGCACCACGGTGGCGCCGCTTTCCTCCAAGCGCTCGCGCGCGGCCCTGGCCGTTTCCAGGTTCAGATTCCGGGCCTGCATCAGCCGCTCGTTGCCGATGGCGACGGTGCGGCCTTCGACCGTGGCTGTCACGCCTTGGCCGGGGACGGACAGAAAGTCCCCGGCTTTGGGCAGAGGGCCCTGTGCGGCCGCGACCACGGCCTGGGCCAGGGGATGCTCGGACTGGGCCTCGATCGATGCGGCCAGGCGCAACAGGGCGTCCCTGTCGAGCCCGGCGGACGGGTCGACCCAGACCTCGGCCAGCACCGGTTTGCCGATGGTCAGGGTCCCGGTCTTGTCGAAGACCAGGGTGCCAAGCTCCCCGGCGCGTTGCAGGGCCCGGCCGGATTTGATCAGCACACCGAGTTGCGCGCCCCGGCCGGTGCCGACCATGATCGACGTCGGCGTGGCCAGGCCCATGGCGCACGGGCAGGCGATGACCAGCACGGAGATGGCGATGCGCAGGGCGAAGACGAAGGGCTCGTCGCTCAGCAGGTACCAGGCCAGGCCCGAAGCCAGGGCCAGGGCCATGACCACGGGCACGAAATAGTAGCTGATGGTGTCGGCCAGGTTGGCGATGGGGGCCTTTGAACCCTGGGCGTCCCGGACCAGACGCACGATGCGGGCGAGCATGGTGTCCTCGCCCACCAGGGAGGCGCGCATGACGAACGCGCCCGTGGTGTTGAGCGTGCCGCCGTAAACTCGGTCCCCGGGGCCGCGCCGTGCAGGCAGGGGTTCGCCCGTGAGCATGGATTCGTCCACATGGCTCTGTCCTTCCGCCACTTCGCCGTCCACGGGCAGGCGTTCGCCGGGACGGATGCGCAGCAGATCGCCGGGCTCGAGCTCTTCCACCGGGATCTTGCGCTCCTCCTCGCCGTCCACGAGGGTGGCGGTGTCCGGCGCCAGGGCCATGAGCGCCCGGACCGCGCCGGTGGTCTTCGACACGGAGCGGGCCTCGAAGAATTTGCCCAGCGAGATCATGGCGATGAGGACCGCCGCCGATTCGTAATACAGGTCCATGGCGCGGGCCTGGGCGTCCACTCCGAGCCAGATCTCGATGGTGTTCCACAGCGAGTAGACCAGGGCCGCGCCCGTGCCCACGGCCACCAGCGAGTCCATGTTCGGGGCGCGCCTGGCCAGGGCCGGGAAGCCGATCAGATAGAAGCTCCGCCCGCTCCATACCACGGGCAGGGTCAGCAGCAGCTGGGCCAGGGCAAAAGTTCCCGGCGCGTGCATGGGGTCGAGGAAGTTCGGCAGGGGCATGCCCCACATGTGGCCCATGGAAAGGACCAGAAGTGGCAGGGCAAAGGCCATGGACCAGCGCACGACCCGCTTTTTCTCCTCAAGCCGTGCGGCGATTCGCGCCTCTTCGTCTCCTGCGCTTTGTTTTTGCGGAATGCTCGTGGTGAAGCCTGCGTCGTGGATGGTCTGACGGAGCGTGCGTTGCGAGACCAGGGCCGGGTCGAAGACGAAACGGCCGCTCTCGGCGCCCAGATTGACGCTGGCTTCCTTTACCCCTTCCAGGCGGCCGGTGACGCGTTCGATGCGCGAGGAGCAGGCCGCGCAGTGCATGCCGCCGATCTTGAGGTCCAGCACGCTTTGCTCCTGCGGGGCCTCGACGGAAAAACCGAGTTCCCGCACCTGCTCCAGCACTTTTTCCAGGGGCGCGTCTTGCGGGTCATGGAGCAGATCCATCTCTTCGCTGGCCAGATTGACGGAGATTCTTTCAACCCCCGGCATGGCGCCAACCACTTTTTCGATGCGGGTAGAGCATGCCGCGCAGTGCATTCCGCCGACGGGTAAACGTACTGAACGTGATTTTGAGCTCATCTTTCTCTCCGGGATATATTCCAATCGTTTCGAACCTTTTTGTACCTTTTGACGCATGTCTTGCAAGTGCGTTGTTACGGCATGTGATTGACTGATCAATTGTATTCGCGTAGCCAACATGCCTACAAAAATTCTTTTCCGAAAGTCTTCAGACTCCCATCGTTTCTTGAAAAACAAATTGGTTGTTCAACCAGGAGTCAGCAGTGCATTGGCTCCGCAACTTCGGAGGAAGTATGTCCGTTGATGCCACCATGCATGTCGTGCGTCCGGGACGCCGGGATGCGTACCTCGACTGGCTTCAGATGCTCACCGGAGCGGGTCTTGTCCTGTTCATGTGGTGCCACATGCTGCTGGTCTCGTCCGTTGTCCTGTCCCCGAAAATCATGGACGCCATCGCCTGGTTCTTTGAGGCTTCTTACATGGCCCAGGTCGGCGGGCCCGTCATTTTCATCACCATGATCGTTCATTTCATCCTGGCCGCGCGCAAGATTCCATTCCGCGCCGAGGGACAGAAAACTATCTGGGCTCACGCCAAGATGATGCATCACGCCGATACCTGGCTGTGGGTCGTTCAGGCCGTGACGGCCATGATCGTGCTGATCATGGGCTCCGTGCACATGTTCGTGGTTCTGTCCGATCTGCCCATCACCGCCCTCAAATCCGCCGCGCGGGTGCAGGAAGGGTGGGGCTGGTTCTACCTGATCCTGCTGCCGAGCATCGAGCTGCATGTCTCCGTCGGTTTCTATCGCATCGGCGTCAAATGGGGCTTCATCAAGACCGATGGCCGACCCAAGGCCAAAAAGGCCGAAAACATCATGTTCGCCGTGTTCATGACCATCGGCCTTGTCACCTTGTTGCGTTTCGCATTTTTGGGCTAAAGGGGGAAGGCATGCAAACCTATTATTCTGATCTTCTGGTTATCGGCGCGGGCCTTGCCGGCGAGCGCGTGGCCGTGGAATCCGCGTTGGCCGGTTTCAACGTCATCTGCCTGTCCATCGTTCCGGCCCGGCGTTCTCATTCCTCCGCTGCCCAGGGCGGCATGCAGGCTGCGCTTGGCAACTGCGCCATGGGCGAGGGTGACAATGTGGATGTGCATTTCATGGACACGGTCAAGGGCTCGGACTGGGGCTGCGACCAGGAAGTTGCCCGCCTCTTCGCCGACGCCGCGCCCATCGAGATGCGCCGCCTGGCCCACTGGGGCGTGCCGTGGAACCGCGTCGTTCCGGGCACATCCTCCTATTTCAAGGGCGGAGAGAAATTCGAGAAATTCGAGAAGCCCGAAAAGGAGGGCCTCATCACCGCCCGCTCCTTCGGCGGCACGGCCAAATGGCGCACCTGCTACACCTCCGACGGTACGGGCCATGCGGTCATGTGCACCATGGACAACAAGTGCGCGGAGCTGGGCATAAGCGTCCTGGACCGCAAGGAGGCCATCTCCCTCATCCACGACGGCCAGCAGTGCATGGGCGCCATCGTGCGCTGCCTGCGCACCGGCAAGCTCGAAACCTATCTGGCCAAGGCCACGGCCATCTGCACCGGCGGCTTCGGCCGCATCTACAAGGCCACGACCAACGCCGTCATCTGCGACGGTGGCGGCCATGTCATCGCCCAGGACACGGGCGTGGTGCCCATCGGCAATCCCGAGGCCATCCAGTTCCACCCCACGGGCATCGTGCCGACGGACATTCTGGTCACCGAAGGCTGCCGTGGCGACGGCGGGACGTTGCTGGACGTCAACGAAGAACGCTTCATGCACATCTACGAGCCCGAGAAGGCCGAACTGGCCTCCCGCGACGTGGTCTCGCGCCGCATGACCGAGCACATGCGCGCAGGCAAGGGCGTGCAGTCGGCCTACGGCGAACACCTCTGGCTCGACATCCGCCACCTCGGCGACAAGCACATCTCCACCAAGCTGCGCGAAGTTGACGAGATCTGCCAGAACTTCCTGGGCGTCGATGCCCGCACCCAGCTCATCCCCGTGCGGCCGACCCAGCACTACACCATGGCCGGCGTGCGCACGGACAAGAACGGCGCGGCCTATGGCCTGAAGGGCCTCTTCTCGGCAGGCGAGGCCGCCTGTTGGGACATGCACGGCTTCAACCGCCTGGGGGGCAACTCCCTGGCCGAGACCGTGGTCGCCGGCGGCATCATCGGCGTCAAGATCGTCGAATTCCTCAAAGGCACCGAGACGTCCTTCAATACGGGCGTCATCAATGCCGAGGCCAAGCGCCAGCAGGAGCGCATCGACAACCTGATCAGCGGGCGCCTGGGCAGGGAGAACGTCTACAAGGTCCGCGCCGAGATGCAGGAAGCGCTCATGCAGGGCTGCTTTGTGTTCCGCAACGAAAAGGATCTGGGCACGTGCGTGGAGGTTCTCCAGGGCTTGCTTGAGCGTTCCGCCAGGATCGGGCTGGTCTCCAAGGGCCTTGGCGCCAACCATGAAGTGGCCGCGGCGCTCAAGATCCAGGGCCAGGTCCGCCTGGCCATGTGCATCGCCCAGGCCGCCCTGGTGCGCCGGGAGAGCCGTGGCAGCCACAACCGCGAGGATTTCCCCGCCCGTGACGACAAGAACTGGCTGAACCGCACCCTGGCCTACTGGCCGGAGGGTCGGACCATGCCGGAACTCAAGTACGAAGAGGCGACCCCGCACTTCGAGATCCCTCCGGGAGAGCGCGGCTATGGCGGCGGCAAGATCATCCATGCCGACCAAAAGGAAATCGAGGCCAAGACCATCACGAAGAGCAAGTAAGAGGAACACGACATGGGACGATTGCTCCAGTTTGAAATATTCCGCTACAATCCCGAGGACAAGGACTCCGCTCCGCACATGCAGACCTTCGTGCTGGAGGAGACCACCAACATGACCCTGTTCATCGCGCTGAACCGCCTGCGCGAGGAACAGGACCCGGGCCTCATCTTCGACTTCTGCTGCCGGGCCGGCATCTGCGGCGCCTGCGCCATGGTCATCAACGGACGCCCGGGTCTGGCCTGCCAGACCAAGACCAAGGACCTGCCCGAGACCATCACGCTCATGCCTCTGCCCGTCTTCAAGCTCATCGGGGACCTGTCCGTGGACACGGGCATCTGGTTCCGCGAGATGTACCAGAAGACCGAATCATGGATTCACACCACCAAGGAGTTCGATCCGGCGAAGGAAGAGGAACGCATGGACAACGCCGTGGCCGAAGAGATCTACGAGCTCGAGCGCTGCATCGAATGCGGCTGCTGCATCTCGGCCTGCGGCACGGCGAGGCTGCGCGACGATTTCATGGGCGCGGCCGCCCTGAACCGCATCGCCCGCTTCGTCATCGATCCGCGCGATCAGCGCACGGACAACCAGTACTTCGACATCATCGGCAACGACTACGGCATCTTCGGCTGCATGGGTCTCCTCGCCTGCGAGGATGTCTGTCCCAAGAAGCTGCCCCTGCAGAACCAGCTCGGCTTTCTGCGGCGCAAAATGGGCATCACGGCCATCAAACAGTTTATCAGGAAATAGACATGCGAACACTGAACGCCACCCAAGTCATCGATACCGTGGCCAAGATGTGCATCGACTCCAACCGCTACCTTCCGGACGACGTGCGTCGGCGGTTCGCCGAGTGCGCGGCCCTGGAAGAATCCCCGGCGGCAAAGGAAGTCTTTCGCCAACTGACCGAAAATTATGAACTGGCAGAGGAAACGGGGCTGCCCCTGTGTCAGGACACGGGTCTTGCCGTCTTTTTCGTGGAGATGGGCGAGGACCTGCGCGTCGAGGGCATGAACATCCGCGAGGCCATCAACGAAGGCGTGCGCAAGGGCTACGCCGAGGGCTTTTTGCGTAAGTCCGCCTGCGACCCGCTGACCCGCGCCAACACCAAGGACAACACTCCGGCCATCGTCCACTTCGACATCGTGCCCGGCGACAAACTCAAGATCGCCTTCATGGCCAAGGGCGGCGGCAGCGAGAACATGTCCCGCGTGACCATGCTCGCCCCGGCCCAGGGCTGGGCAGGCATCAAGAAGTTCGTCATCGAGCGCGTGGCCGAAGCCGGCCCCAACCCCTGTCCGCCCACCGTGGTCGGCATCGGCGTGGGCGGCACCTTCGATTACGCCCCCATCCTGGCCAAGAAGGCGCTGCTCAGAAAACTCGACGACACGAATCCGGATCCCAAGCTGGCCGAAATGGAAGACGAACTGCTCGAAGCCCTGAACAAGCTCGGCATCGGGCCCATGGGCCTGGGCGGCAAGACCACGTGTCTGGGTGTCAAGATCGCCATGAGCCCCTGCCACATCGCGAGCCTGCCCCTGGCCGTGAACATCCAGTGTCATTCCTCCAGACACCAGGAGGTGGAAATCTGATGGCCGAATACAAATTGCAGACCCCGCTGACGGACGAGGCCATGGCCAAGCTCAAGGCCGGTGACGTGGTCAAGCTGACGGGAACCATCCATACGGCGCGCGACGCGGCCCACAAGCGCCTCATCGACCTGTTGGACAAGGGCGAGCCCCTGCCTTTTGACCTCAAGGGCTCGGTCATCTACTACGTGGGCCCAAGCCCAGCGCCTCCCGGCCGCCCCATCGGTTCGGCCGGTCCTACCACCAGCTACCGCATGGACACCTACGCCCCGCGTCTGCATTCCCTCGGCTGCAAGGCATCGGTGGGCAAGGGCAAGAGGAGCGACGCGGTCAAGCAGGCCCTGAAAGACCACACGGCAGTGTATTTCGGCGCCACGGGCGGGGCCGGAGCGCTGCTGTCCAAGTGCATCACGGCGGCCAAGGTCATCGCCTTCGACGAGCTCGGGCCGGAGGCCATCCGCGAACTGACCGTGGTGGATTTTCCGCTGCTGGTCATCAATGATTCCCACGGCGGTGAATTGTACGTGCAGCCCGATCGCAAGGCGGCGGGGTTGGAATAGACGGAAGAAGGGTTGCGCGGGGCAGGGCGGCCACGTAAGGCAGGGCGGCCAGACAAGCAGGGCGGCCACGCAGGGCCGCCCCTACGGTTTGGATGGGTTCCGGGGCGATGCACCGTAGGCCGGTCCCGCCGGTTTGGATGGATTTCGGGACGATGCGTCGTGGGTCGGTCACGTCGGTATGGTTGGGTTCCGGGGTGATGCGTCGTGGGTCGGTTCCGCCGGCTTGGATGGATTCCGGGGCGATGCGTCGTGGGTCGGTTCCG